>CAIQIY010000387.1 GCA_903871975.1 uncultured Chloroflexota bacterium
ATCGACCGGCTGGCCTACTTTGGCCGTCTGAGCCTAGTCGTCCAGACGATCAGCCAACTGGCACCGCGGCACGGCATCGGCGCGCTGGAGACGCGCGCCGATGCCTTCGTGATGCTGGATCTCTGGTGGCGCAGCGGTGATGTGCATGCCGATGATCCGCGGGTACGCCTGGCCTTGCCGGGGAGCGGGATCATCGACGAGCAGCGGCTCCGGCAGCGGATCGATGCCCTGATGGGCCGATACACGCCCCGACCGCGCCCGGCGGCGCAGCAGTCGCTCGCTGCCTGGCTCGAGCAGCTTTCGTTCTGCTTTCTCGGCGAGGCCACGCGGATCGAGCAGATTTCACCGGCGCGGGCCTGCCTGGCGCGCGCCGCGCTGGTAGGCTATCTGCTCGACCGTGCCCACGGCGGCTTGCCATGGGTCGATCCGCACACACGTCGCGGGGCTGCCATCCTGCAGCTGCCGCTCGTGTGCCCCGACCGAGTGACCCTCGAGTACTACCTGGCGGCATTGCTCGAGCTGCACCAGCCGCGCTGGTGCGTGGCAGCAGCGCTCCTCGAGCTGATGCCGGCATGGTTGCGGTTCCTCGAGCGACACCGGGTGATCGATGCCGCGCGGCATCGTGCGGCAATCGCCGAGCTGCACGGCCTGGCCGATGATGCCGTGCACTTGTGGGGCGGCATGCTGGTCGGCATCTCGGTACTGCCGAACATTCGTCTCGCGTGGGAGGAAGCGCTCGGCGCATGAGCGCTCGTCAGTGCGGATCGGGCGCCCCATCGGAGAACCAGCCCAGGCTGCGCCCGGTGTCGATGATATGCTCGATGGTTGGCCACAGGCGCGGCAGGCTGTGGCGCAGTGGCTCCATCCGACGCAGCACCGCGCTGCTGCTGACGCCGTGATCGCGCCAGCTTCCGCCGCCGCCATGCGTGTTGGGCAGGAATCCGCCGAAGCAATCGAGGGCACCGGCGAAACGGGCATCGGCGCTGTCGCCTGCCTCGAACTCGTCCCACAATGCCCGCATCGTGTCGGTCTGATCATCGGGCAGCAGGCCGAAGATACGCTCGGCAGCGCGTTGTTCGCGTTCGCGTTTGGTCGCGAGCGCGACGGTGTCGTAGGCAAACGTATCGCCGGCGTCGATCTCGACGATGTCGTGCAGCAGCACCATGGTCACGACTCGCGTGAGCGACACCGGCTCGGCAGCGTGTTCGGCGAGCGTGAGTGCCATCAGCGCCAGGTGCCACGAGTGTTCGGCGCTGTTCTCGTGCCGCGCCCCGCCGATCGTCGTCGTCCGGCGCAGTACGTGCTTCAGCCGGTCGATCTCGACGAGGAACTGGAGTTGTTGGTCGAGGCGGGTATGACCCGTCGTCAGCAGGTTCGTCATGGTCACAGTATAGCACGGGAGGATGGCAGTGCAGACAGGCATGTTCGACATCACCGATCGGGTCGTGGTCGTCACCGGTGCGGCGCGTGGTCTCGGTGCTGCGCTCGCCAGTGCCTTTGCCGCCGCCGGTGCCCGGGTCGTGCTCTCGGATGCGCGTCTTGAGGCACTCGAGGCGACTGCCAGCGCGCTGCGCGTGGGCGGCGCCACCGTGGCCGCAGTGCCGTGCGATGTCGGCGCCGAGCACGAGGTCGATGCATTGGCGGCATCGGCGCAGACGATCTTCGGTGGACTGGACATCTGGATCAACAATGCCGGGATCAACATCCCGAAGCCGGCAGAGCAGTTGACGTTCACCGAATGGAACCGGATCGTGACGACAAACCTCGGTGGCACGTTCCTCGGCTGTCGGGCTGCCGGCCGGCTGATGCTGGAGCGTGGCGCCGGCAGCATCATCAACATCAGCTCCATCCACGGACATGTCGGCAGCTACGTCCATCGTGCTGCGGCGTACAATGCCGCCAAGGCTGGTGTGCTCAACCTGACGCGCTCGCTGGCGCTCGAGTGGGGGGAGCGCGGCGTGCGGGTCAACGCGATCTCGCCCGGCCCACTGGCGACCGAACTGATGACGACGCGGCTGGCCGATCCGGAGTATCGGCGCAAATCGCTCGAGCGGCTGGCACTCAAGCGGATCGGCACCCCCGACGACGTCGTGGGTGCCGCGATCTTCCTGGCATCACCGGCAGCGCACTGGATCACCGGTCATATCCTGGCCGTCGACGGTGGCTGGCTGGCTGCCTGACGACCACCCCGCGTCATCGCGCGCCGTCGCAGGCCGGCCCCACCCATGATCGTGCGTTTGCGACACGGGCAGCCGTGACTCACGGTTCGAGCGCCAGCGAGCCATGCGCCAGCTGGCGGAAGCGACCGACCGTCTCGGCGACGGCCTCGGCGAGCGGTGTGTGTGGCAGATGGCCGATCACATCGCTCAGCGGGGCAGCATCGTATTCCTGCGGGAACGGCAACGCTTCCGGGGCGAACGTCAGCAAGCCGCGTGCTTCCGGGGCAACGGCCTCGATCGCCGCCACCAGCTCGGCCATCGTCGCCAGGCTGCCGCTCAGGTTGAAGATTTCGGCGCCGGCATAGCCGCTGCGAGCACACGCGACGAACGTCCGCGCCACATCGGCGGCATAGTGGAAATCTGCACGGCCGCCGAATGGGATATGGAACGATTGACCACGGACCGCCGCCAGCATCGCGCGCGTCGGCGCCGAGGTCATGCCTTGGTCGCGGCCGACACCATAGACGATGTATGGCCGCAGGCCGATGCTGGCGACCCCGGCATCGCGCCAGTAGACACGGGCCGTCCCCTCGTTGGCCTGCTTGTAGACGCCATACAGCGTCGCCGGATGGCCGCTGGCGCCATGTGCCACGCTCCCGTCGGCACCCGCATCGGCCGCATCGTAGACCGCCGCCGATGAGGCGTAGACGACGCGCGGGATGCGATCACGGCGGCGCGCCACCGCCTCGAAGACATTCACCGTGCCGACGACGTTGACCAGCGCGCCACGTGGTGGATCGGCGCGGCAGAACGGTACCTGCAGTGCTGCCAGATGGATGACGCGATTGATCGCGTGGGCGTCCAGCGCAGCTTCGAGCGCGGCGAGGTCGGTGATGTCGCCCGTGACGAACTGCACATGTGACAGCGCCGCATCGCCCATCACCAGGCGAAGCCGACGTGGGTCGGCGGCGCGATCGAACACGACCGGTTCTGCTCCCTCGTCGACCAGTGTCTTGACGATCCAGGCGCCGATGCAGCCGAGGGCGCCGGTGATCAGGAACCGTTCTGCAACCACGCGAGCACCTCCATTGATGATGCGACGCTCATGGTGTGCGCCGCACGATGATGATCAGCACAATCTGCGCCACGCTGGCCGTGATGCCGATGCCGGCGCCCAGCAGCGTGCCGAGCTGCGCCGCTGACCGATCGAATCCGAGCAATGCCGGCGCTGCCGAGATCAGCGATGCGCTGCCGAATGCGCCCAGTGCCGTCTGGCCGAGCACTTCCTGTGCTCGCGCCAGGCGCACCAGCATCGGTCGGCGCAGCATTGCCGCCCAGTCATCGTGGACCAATACGCGCCGCGCCAACGGCAGCAGGGCCCCGGCAACCAACAGCACCATGCCACCACATACGCGCAGCCACGGATCGATCGCATCCATCATGCGTGCCTCATGCCATCAGCGAACGCCGCATCTCTGCAGCTGCGCGCCGGCCGAGCTCCACCGCATAGTTCGTCCCCCGGTCCCATGGGTAGACCTGGCTCATCGATGCCCAGTACAGGCCGGCCAGCGGTGTCGCCAGCGGCGGGATCGCCTGCGAGTGGTTCACCGGCACGACCGGTTGCGCGTATGGCTCGCGATGCAACCACGAATCGCGCACCCAGCTGCGCTGAAACGCCGGATTGAAGCGTGGCAGTACGCTCAGGAACCGATTCAGCAGCGTGTCGTGGTCGAGCTGGAAATACTCGTGATCGGCTGGCACGTAGTCGCCACAATAAATCACAGTATCGCCGCCGTAGTGCTCGGCCGCGACGAAGTTCGTGTGCTCGACGAGCGCCAGGAACGGGAACTCGGGCTTGGGAAGATTGATCCAGTAGGTGCCGTCGGTCAGGGGATGATGGAGTGCGATCGTCAGGACCACGGCCCCCAGCGAGCGCAGTGCGCCGAGCGCGCCGAGGTAGGCATCTGGCAGGTTTGGCGACAGGCGTGCCAACAATCCCGGGGAACCCGTCACCAAGACGGCAGCGACATCACTGCTCGTGCCCTGCGCCTGCACCGTCCAGCCGCCGTGTGCCGCTGGTGCAATCCGGTGCACCGGCGCATTCAGCTCGATCCGCGCGCCGAGTGCCCGTGTGCGCGCCAGCAGTGCGTCGATGAACGCCTGGAAACCGCCAGTGAAGTAGCCGAGGCGAAAGCTGCGCGCCTTGAGCCGTGCCCACAACCAGGCCATGTTGACCTCGTCGGCATATGGGCCGAATTTGCCGGCAAGCAGTGGGCGCCAGATGGTGCGATACACCCGCTCACCCGACCAGCGGCGCACCCAGGCGCTGGCCGTCACCTGCTCGAGGGCGCGCCAGTCATCGGTGACATACTTCAGATACGCCGCCGTCGCGCCGAAACGCAGCCGGTCGAGCGGCGGCAAGCCGGGGAAGCGCAGCACCTCACCGACGCCGGCGATGCCGTACGGTCGGTCGCGCCACCATTGCGCCGTCACGGGCCGCTGGAATACCAGCTGGTCGGCGAAGCCGATCTCGCTCACCAGCCGGCGAATGTCGTCGTCGGTCTCGAACAGGTGATGGTAGAACCGCTCGAGCGGCCAGCGCCAGCTGGAGTCGCGAAACCCTGATGCCAGGCCGCCAGCCACGCCGCTGGCTTCGTAGACCGCGACGCCGATGCCGGCGCGCGCCAGATCGTATGCGGCCGACAAGCCGGCGATGCCGGCACCGATGATCGCAACCTGCATCGTGTTCCTCAACTCCCCGGCGTCGCGTCGCCACGCGGTTCGGCGGCGGCACGACCGAAATCGTGCCAGCCGAGCTGATCGGCGAGCATGTACCACGCGCCCAGTGCCGTGATCGGCAACCACAGCGCTACGTGCAACACGACCGTGTAGCCGGTCGCCAGCGCCTGTGCGACGCCGAATGCCATCAGCACCGCGATCCCCGGTACGTGGAAGGTTCCGACATAGCCTGGCGTCGATGGCAGCGTGGTGAACAGATTCACGACGGCGGTCATCAGCATCAGCACCAGGAATGAGACTTCGAATGGGAAGGCATGCATCACAAACCAGTACTTCAGCGTCTCGGTGAGCCAGATGATGACGCTGGTGGCGAAGATCAGGACCAGCTCGCGCGGGCTGCGCAGGGCCTGCAGCCCGGCGATGAACCCGTCGAAGATGCCGTGGATCGCCGGCCGCATCTGCGATGGCGCCAGCCGGTCGACGAGTGCCGCATACCCGCGGGCGAATCGTTGCGGTCGTGCTGCCAGCACGAGGAATACGCCGAGCGCCGCGAGGAACAGCACGCTGAATCCGCTGACGATGGC
>CAIQIY010000388.1 GCA_903871975.1 uncultured Chloroflexota bacterium
CACATGGATGCCGGGGGATTGGATATCGGTATCAATGATGCCCACGCGTTTGCCGGTCTTGGCGACCATCGAGGCTACGTTGGCCGTCACGTTGGACTTGCCGGTACCACCTCGGTACGAGTGAATCGACAGAATCCGCGACATCGGCCACTCCTCTCGTCCGGCGAACGGGCTGCGGTGGCGGCGTCGTTCGGCGCTGTCATCGCTGGCGCATTCTAGCAGATTCCAGCGATGGGGGTGCACGCGCTGTTGGTGCCGGGCCGCTGTACAGCCCGGTCTTCGTCGTTCGCGCAGCACAAAGCGAACCGCCGCCGCGGGCGCTGCCGGCATCCGCACACTGCTGTGCTATACTCTGCCGGTCGCGAACGGCCGTAGCCCGGGAGGCACACCATGCATCTCGTCCGCTGGATCCTCGGCGGCGCCATCCTGCTGTCCATGCTGGCCACTGGTGGCGATGCCGCCGCCGACGAGACGCCCACGCCCGAACCACGCATCGTCGGCGGCGTCGAGGCTGCGCCCGGCGAGATTCCGTGGCAGGTGCTGGTGCGCCCGGCCGGCTACCTGTGTGGCGGGAGCCTGGTCGATGCGAGCTATGTCATCACGGCGGCCCACTGTGTCGTGAATGACGCCGGCGCGCCGATCAGCCCGTCGCAGATCACCATCGTCGCCGGCGAGTACACGCGCGGTGCGAGCGAGGGCGACGAACAGACGCGCAGCGTGAGCGCGCTCTACGTGCATCCATCGTACGACGCCGACACCTTTGACAACGACATCGCACTGCTGCGCCTGGCCAGTCCGGTCACGCTCAATGCGCGCGTCGCCACCATCGCGTTGGCGCGCGATGCCGCGCTCGGCGACGCCGGCATGACGGCATTGGTGTCGGGCTGGGGCACGACCAGCTCGGGCGGCAGCACTGCGTCGACGTTGCGCAAGGTGACGATGCCGATCGTGTCGAATGCCACCTGCGCCGGCTCGTACGGCTCCAGCATCACCGCCAACATGCTGTGCGCCGGCCTGGCCGCCGGCGGCGTCGACTCGTGCCAGGGCGACAGCGGCGGCCCGCTGGCAGTGCAACGCAACGGCAGCTGGTACCTCGCCGGCGTCGTCAGCTGGGGCAACGAGTGCGCCGCACCGGCATACTACGGCGTCTACACCCGCGTCTCGCGCTTCATCAGCTGGCTCGACGGGTATCTGCCGCGCACGACCACGCCGGCCCTGACGGTCAACTACGCTGCCGGCGCACCGTGCAGCAGCTTCCTGATCGAGGGCAGCGACTACGGCGCCGACGCGACCGTCCAGATCAGCATCAACGGCGTCGCCCTCGGCGAGGTGGTCGCTGCCGGCGACGGCACGCTGCAGCTGCTGCTCGAGAGCGACTGCGCCGCCGATGCCGGCGGCTACCGGGTGATCGCCCGCGACGTCGGCGCCAGCAGCATCGCGGGGCGTGCGGCGTCGGCGGCTCAGGTCGCCTATCAGCTGGTGACCAGCGGGCCGAACGCGGTGGTGCGCGCTGCGCCGAGCGGCGCACCGGCGCCGGTGCCGGTGCCGGCCTCGGTCACGCCACTGCGCGTGTTGTTCCTGCCGTTGGTGCGCCGTTGAGCGATCAGCCTTGAGCGAGGGAATCATGACCCGACGACCTGTGGTGCTCGTCACCGGTGGCGCCAGCGGCATCGGCCGCGCGTGTGTCGAGCGCTTTGCCCGCGATGGCGCCGAGGTGGTGATCATCGATCTGCCGTCGGCTGCCCCGGCCGCCAGCGAGCTCGGCGCGCGGTTCGTCGCCGCCGATCTGAGCGACGCATCACAGACCAGCGCCGCAGCGACGGCGGTTCTGGGCCAGGTCGACCGCGTCGATGTTCTGATCAACAATGCCGGATTCCAGTTCATCGAGCCACTGCCGACGTTTCCGCTCGAGCGCTGGCAGGCGATGCTCGGTGTGATGCTCACCGCACCATTTCTGCTGACACAGGCATGCTGGCCCGGCATGGTCGCCGCCGGCCGTGGCCGCATCGTCAACATCGGCTCGGTGCACAGCCTGCGTGCGTCGCCCTTCAAGGTTGGCTACATCGCCGCCAAACATGGCCTGCTCGGTCTGACACGCACCGCGGCACTCGAGGGTGGGCCGCACGGCATCACCGTCAACCTGATCGCGCCAGCCTACGTGCGCACGCCGCTGGTCGAGCGTCAGATCGCCGATCAGGCGCGCACGCGCAATCTGCCCGAGGCCGAGGTCGTCGGCCGTGTGATGCTCGAACCGGTGGCGATCAAGCGGCTCGTCGAGCCGGCCGAGGTCGCCGGGCTGGCGGCGTTTCTGTGCTCCCCCGATGCCGATGCCATCACGGGTTCGGTCTACGAGATCGCGCTGGGTGGGACTGCACGCTGAACCCGGTATCTCCGTCGCTGCACGGGCGCGCCGGGCACGATGGTGGCCCCTGGCCCCCCTGAACCCCTGCGGGCCGGCGGTCGCATGCTGCTGCCCGACGCCACGGCATTGCGCCAGCCGACGTGCTGTGCTATGCTCGGGGCGCGGCACCTGGCCGCACGAGCTGAGGGTTTCCCATGGAGCGCAGGCACCTTTGGTGGCCGATCGCACTCGGCATCTTCCTCGCGGCGACGCTCACCGGCTGTGGCGAGTATCGCTATCGCGCCATGGCTTCGATCGACGAGCCGATCATGGCGCCCGTCTTCACGCTGACCGACTACGATGGCGCGCCGTTTGCGCTCGACGCACAGCGCGGCACCATCGTGTTGCTGTTCTTTGGCTTCACCAGTTGCCCCGATGTCTGCCCGACCACGCTCGCCGAGCTGGCAGCGGTGCGCAAGAACCTCGGCGCCGACGCGGCGCGGGTGCGTACGGTGGTCATCACGGTCGATCCCGAGCGCGATACCGCCGACAAGCTGAAGCGCTACGTGCAGGTGTTCGATCCGGCGGCCATCGGGCTGTTGGCCGACCGGCCGGCGCTCGAAGCCGTCTATCGCGACTACGGTGTGGTGGCGCAGCGGCGCGATCTGCCGGATTCGGCGCTGGGCTATACCATCGATCACACGTCGGCAGTCTATGTGATCGATGCTGCCGGCCGCTGGGTCGGCTTGTTCGGCTATGGTGCCCCGGTGAGCGACATCACCGCCGATCTGCAGCACCTGCTGGCCGCGCGTTGAACGCACGCCGACGACCGGGAGCGCCGTGATGGGTGACGTGGTGACGCCGCTGCGCATCGGCTACATCGGTGGTGGCAGCCGGGCCTGGGCACCGATGTTGATGAACGACCTGGCCCAGGAGCCACGGCTCGGCGGTGAGGTGCGGCTCTACGACATCGATCGGGCGGCCGCCGAGCGCAATGCGCGGCTGGGTGCATGGCTGCAACAGCAACCTGGCGTCGTCTCGCAGTGGTCGTATCGCGTCGTCGGGCACGTGGCCGATGCGTTGCGCGGCGCCGACGTCGTCGTCGTCTCGATCCAGCCGGGCAGCCTGGAGCAGATGGGTCATGAGCTGGCGGTCGCCGAACAAGCCGGGCTGTTCTTCCCGGTTGGCGACACGACTGGTGCCCCCGGGCTGACACGTGGCCTGCGTGCGGCACTGGTGTACGCCGAGTTTGCCGCGGCAATCGCCGAGCACTGCCCTGCAGCGTGGGTGATCAACTACACCAACCCGATGTCGGTGTGCACCCGCACGCTGACGCGCGTCGCGCCGCACCTCAAGGTCTTCGGCTGTTGCCACGAGGTGTTCGGCACGCAGCAGCTGTTGGCGCAGCTGGCGCAGCGCTGGTATGGGCTGCCGGCGGTGCCGGAACGGCGCGAGATCGAGGTGAATGTGTTGGGCATCAACCACTTCACCTGGATCGATCGCGCCAGCTACCGCGGCCACGATCTGCTCGCCCGGCTGCGCACACACCTCGAGGAGCCGGGTGTACTGCGCTTCTACGATGCCGCCGAGATTCGCAGCCGCGACAACTGGTTCAACGACGAGCATCGCATCAAGTTCGAGCTGTTCCGGCGCTACGGCATCCTGGCTGCTGCCGGCGACCGGCACCTCGCCGAGTTCGTGCCTGGCTTCATCGGCTCGCCCGACGAACTGTTCCGCTGGGGCATCATCCGCACGCCAATCAGCTACCGCCAGGCACGCCACCAACAGGCGACCGCCATGGTCGACGGTCTGCTGTCTGGCGCACTGCCCTTCACGCTGCGCGATTCCGGCGAGGAAGCAGTGCAGCAGATCGCTGCGCTGGTCGGCCGTGCCGAACTGGTGACCAACGTCAACCTGGCGAACGTGGGGCAGATCAGCAATCTGCCGCTGGGCGCCGTCGTCGAGACCAACGCCTGGTTCGGTCGGGATCGGGTGATCCCGCTGGCTGCCGGCGCACTGCCGCCGGGCGTCGCCGCCCTGGTGTCGCGGCATGTGGCAGTCCAGGAGATGATCGTCGAGGCGGCGCTGACGCGCGATCGTGGGTTGGCGTTCCAGGCGCTCTGCACCGACCCGACGACCACCCTGCCGTTGGATCGCGCCTGGGCGTTGTTCGAGGCGCTGGGCCTGCCGCCCGGCTGGTGAACTGCAGAGGTGTCCATGGTGGATCCGGTGGCATTGCTCGAGGCGATGGTGCGCATCCCCAGTCGCTCGGGCGACGAGGCGGCGCTGGCGCAGTTTCTGGTGACACAGATGCGCGAACTCGGGTTCGACAGCTTCGTCGACGATGCCGGCAATGCCGTCGGCATCGCCGGACACGGCCCCGATGTGGTGCTGCTGGGGCACATCGACACCGTGCCCGGCCTGGTGCCGGTGCGCATCGTCGATGGTCGGTTGTACGGCCGGGGCGCCGTCGATGCCAAGGGGCCGTTCGCCACATTCATCATGGCGGTCGCGCAGCTGATCGCCACCGATGCACTCGACTGCCGCTATGTCGTCATCGGCGCCGTCGAAGAAGAAGCTGCGTCGTCGCGCGGGGCTCAGCACGCCGCCACATGCTACCAGCCGGTCGCCTGCGTCATCGGCGAGCCGAGTGGTTGGGACCAGCTGACATTGGGCTACAAGGGGCGGTTGCTGATCGATGCTGCCTGGCGCCAGCCGGGCGCGCACACCGCCGGGCCGACGCCGGCGGTCGCCGAGCGTGCCGTGGCGTACTGGTGTGCGGTTCGCGAGTACTGCAGCGCCTGGAACACCTCAGCCGGCAGTGCACGCTTCGATCACCTGTTGCCGGCGTTGCGTCACATCAACACCAGCAGCGACGGCCTGACCGACGAGGTGACCGCCACGATCGGCATCCGCCTGCCGCCGGCGATCGAGCCCGCCGAGCTGGCGGTGGCGCTGCGCGCGCTCGACCCCCACGCCGAGCTGGTCTTCCGCGAGGGCTGCCGCGCGTGGCAGTCGGAGCGCGACACTCCGCTGGCGCGGGCCTTCCTGCCCGCCATCCGCGCCGCCGGCG
>CAIQIY010000389.1 GCA_903871975.1 uncultured Chloroflexota bacterium
ATCGACGCGGCGCGGCAGGTTGTTGGCCCCGCTGCTCCCCGCACCGATGCGCTGATGATGGTGAACGCCCACGCTGCTGCCGGTGTGGCGCTGATGGTGGTGTACTGGCAGGCCTGGCACTATCGCCGGCGCCATCCCGAATGGGCCGCGGTCATCGTGCAGCGTCGTGCATATCTCGGGTACACCGCGCTCGGCATGATCCTGCTCGTCCTCAACGGCTGGCTCGGCGGCCAGCTGGTCTACTCGCTGCGCCTCGGCGTCGCCCAGCCCTGAGGATCGTCGACCGTCTGGCACCTGGAGGATCATCATCGGAGGTGTATCGCGATGCTCGGCAAGTTCATGTTCATCTGCCTGTGGGGACCGCTCAACCTGTTTCGCCTGTCGCGCTGGTGGCGCTGGCACATCGTCGACCTCGAGCATCTGCCACCGCCCGGCGTGCCGACGGTCGTCGTGGTCAACCATATTCACTGGACTGATGTCCATGTCGTGGGCGCGTCGCTGCCGCTGGCGCGCTGGCCATGGTGGATCGCGAAATCCGAGCTGTTCAAGAGCCGGCTGCTCGCCTGGGCGCTGCGTCAGCTGCACGTCATCCCGGTGCGGCGCGGCAAGAGCGATGTCGCAGCGCTTCAGGCTGCCGAGCAGGTGCTGCGCTCGGGCGAGCTGGTGGTCGTGTTCCCCGAGGGTCATCGCAGCGAGACGCGCTCGCTGATCCAGGGGCGTGGCGGTGCGGTGCGGATCGCGTTGCGCAGCGGTGCGGTGATTGTGCCGGCGGCCGTGTGGGGTACCGAACGTGGCTTCTTGCGGGCGATGCTGCGCAGCCCGGTGACGCTGCGCTTTGGCGAGCCGTATCTGCCTGTCGCCAGCGGCGAAACGATCACCGCCGAGGAGATGGCTGCACTGACCGAGGCGATGATGGTTCGGATCGGCATGTTGCTGCCCGAGCAGTACCACGGGATGTATCGCGAGCAGATCGCCGCAGCCCGGGCGCCGCAGGTGGCCGACGGCTGATGCGGGATGTGCTACATCCTGCTTCCCTCACCCCCTGGCTCTGAATGACATGTCACAATACAGGGATCATTCTGATCGTCGATACGCTATACTGACATCGTATCACCCGACGCGATCACGCTGTTCCGGCGTACAGGAGGGTTCGATGGGTTGTATGGCAGGGCTGGTCATCGGATTCATCGCCTGGTTTCTCATGCGGTATCTGGTGGCAGGGATTTACACGGTCGATCAGAACGAGCGCGCGGTGAAGACCATTCTCGGCCGCGCCGAACGGCTCGGCGATGTCGTCGCCCAGGATCCGTCGGTGGCGCAGCTGAGCCCCGAGGAGCGCGAGCGATACACCTACCCGGCATTGCGCGTCATTCCGCCCGGTGGGCCGTACTTCAAGTGGCCCTGGGAGAAGATCCACAAAGTCACGGTAGCGACACAGACGATGAACATGGCGCAGGATCTTGAAGCGCCATCGGCCAACAACAACGGCACCGTGCTCGAGGCTGTCACCAAGGATCAGCTCAACACCGGGCTCACGGGCCAGATCCGGTACCGCATCGCCGAGCACAACTTGTACGCCTACCTGTTCGGCGTCAAGCTGCCGGTCGTCCACGTCATGGGGTACTTCATCTCGATCCTGCGCGAGCGCATCGCCAACTTCGAGGCCCCGGCCACGCGCGCCGCCGGCATCTCGCAGAATCCCGATGCCGCCGTGGTGACGGGCGTCTCGATCAACGATCTGCGCAAAAACCTGCGCGACCTCAACGAGCTGATGCATCGCGAGTGCCAGTCGTCGGCATTGCGCTATGGTATTGTGCTCGACGCCTCGCTGATCACCGGCATCGATCCGCCCAGCGACGTCGAGTCGACATTAGCGGCGATCAACACGGCGCACAACCAAGTCTCATCCGACAAGAGCCTGGCGCAGGCCAGCGCCGACCAGACGATCGTCCAGTCACGGCGGGCAGTCGAAATCGAAACACTCAAGGCCCAGGCCGAAGTCGAGCCACTGCTGGCGCTGGCCGAACAGCTGCAGCGTCTCAAGGCCAGCGGCCCACGTGCGCTGACGACGTATGTACGCAACGAACGGCTGCGCCTCTTCACCGGTGCCGAGAAGGTCGTGCTGCAGATGGAGGAGCCGCGATGAACGAATTCATGCTGCTGCTGGGCGGCATCGCTGCCGGATTCTTCGGTGGGCTGATCGGGGTGCCGCTGCTGATGGCGCTGATGCGCACGATCGGCTTTTACACCATCGTGAACGAGGGCACGGCCCACGTGTACGTACTGTTCGGCAACGTCATCGGCGTCCTGCGCGAACCCGGCTTCTACGTCCTGCCGCTGCAGCTCGGTCCGGCGGCGTTCCTCACCAACTGGCTCGGCCAGCGCCATGTGATCGATACGCGCCTCGACCAGCGCTACCTGCGCAGCCAGCCGGTCAACTCCGAGGAGGGTGCACCGATGGGCATTGGTGTGTGGTACGAGATGCGCATCAGTGATCCGGTCGCGTATCTGTTCAAGAATGCCGATCCACAAGGCTCGCTGGCGGCCAACGTCAGTAATGCGGTGGTGCGCAGCCTGAGCAACCAACCGCTGTCGGACATGCTCGAGAATCGCCACACCATGAGCCGCGCGGTACGTGATGAGGTCTCGCCAACGTCGCGCGAGTGGGGCTACGAGCTCGGGTCGGTCTACATCCGCAAGGTGCACTTCCGTGATCACGAGATGATCCGCCAGATCGAGGCCAAGGTGGTCAACCGCCTGCGCCAGGTGACGTCGGCGATCAAGCAGGACGGCGCCAATCAGGTGAGCATCATCACCAGCACTGCCGAGCGCCAGGCGGCGATCGAGTTTGCCCGTGCGCAGGCGATCCGGCCACAGATCGTCGGCGATGCGCTGAATCAGATCAGTGCCGACGCCGACGTTGCCGATGCACTGTTCGCCATCCTGGAATATCAGCGGCTGCTCGAGGGTCGGGCGCGGCTGACGCTGATGCCGGGTGACTCGCCGATGCTGACGCGCCTGATCGCCTCGGGCGAGCCAGCGCCTGCGCCGCCACGTCAGCGCGAAGGACGCCAATGAGCATTCCACTCGGCTTCTGCCTGAGTACCGTGGGTGTGGCTCCGGCAACGCTGCTCGCGGCTGCAGCCAGGCTCGACGACGCCGGCGCCGATTCGCTGTGGGTGTGGGATCACCTGGTGTCGGTTGGGCGTGATCCGCTCGAGCCGGTCCTCGACGGCCCGGCATTGCTCAGCGCACTGCTGGTGAGTACCCATCAGTGTCAGGTGGGCCCGCTGGTGATGAACATGACCAACTGGCATCCGGCGCGGCTGGCGTTGCTCGGCGCGACCCTGGCGCGGCTCGGTGCTGGTCGCTTTGCCCTCGGCATCGGTGGCGGCGGTCTGGCTGCCGAGCAGCTGCCGTTTGGCGTCGATCAGGGAGATCGCGCGCGCCGGACGCAGCGCGTGCTCGAGGCGGTGCAGCTGGTGCCGGCGCTGTGGCGTGGTGCACCGGTGACATTCGATGGTGCGGTGTATCGGTTTGATCAGGCGCAACTGCCGGCACTCGATGGCCCGCCGCCGTTGATCATCGGCGCACGACGACCGCCGATGGTGCGCATCGCTGGACAATATGCCGATGGCGTCAATCTGCAGTGGCGCGATCGGGCGTGGCTGCCGGAGCTGTTTGCGGCGCTGGATGCCGGGTTGGCGTCGCGGCAGCGCGACCGCAGAGGTTTCGATTGTTCGATTCATGCCGGCTGGACGCAGTTCAGCACCGCACCACAGGCGCTGCTCGAGGAGTGGGCGCAGCATGGCTTCAATCGCGCCATCATTTCGTTGGACCCACCGTACCCGCTGGATGCGGCCTGCGTGCTGCTGATGCATGCGGTGCGTGGTGTGGATCGCCGCCGGCAGTCGAACTCCTGATGGGGCCAGGCTGCGCGCTGCGGCGATGCACGAACCGCCTGATCCCGCCGGCAACGTGTCGCCTGCTGCGGCCATCGAGTGTGCGATACGATGGCTCGCATGGCGCCAGGCGCATTCATCGGGGCGGCGTGACGGCGATTGGTGCATCGGTGCCGCGCATCGCCATGATCCGGGTCGTGCACTCGGCGCACGCCTCCGCGGCTGTCATCACCCGGCGAACCAGCGCTGGAAGACCGCATCGCCGATCAGGCCGATCAGCGCCAGCAAGCCGATAGTACGTGTATGCACGAAGGCGTACGGCGCATACCACAATGGCCACACGTCAGATGGGTACCCAGCCGGTGGCGTGGTGGGCCGGGTCGCCGCAAACGTCGCGATTGCCGCCCATGCTGCCGGCAACGCCAGAACAACGATCGCCATGAACGGTGATACCACGCCGGCGGCGATCAGCCACGCCACCACCACATACTGCGCGATGAACAGGCCGATCGCAACAGCGCGCGCCAGCCGGTCGCCGAGCATCACCGGGAGTGTGCGGATGGCGCTGGCGCGATCCGACGGCAGCTTGTCGATGTGCTTGCCGAACAGCACCGTGGTCGCCGCCAGCGTCTGCGGCAGGCTGATCCATACGGCATCCCACGACCATGTGCCGGTGATCACGAAGTAGCCGCCACCGACCATCAGTGGCCCCCAGACCAGCAGCACGGCGAGTTCGCCCAGGCCAATGTACTTGAGTGGCCAGGTGTAGAACAGCACGAATACCGCACCGGCCAGCAGGAGATACAACGCCAGCTCACCGCGCAGCCAGACCAGATATGCGCCGGGCAGCAGGGCGATCAGGCCGGTGATCGCGACATACCACAGGATGCCGCGCTGGTCGAGCAAGCCATGCACGAGCGGTTGGGGGCCGTACTGGGCGCGGAAGTAGTTGTCATGATCCACGCCGGAGCGGTAATCGATCAGATCGTTGAGCAGGTTGTTGGTGGCATGTGCCATCGTCAGGCCGACAACCAGACATCCCCAGAGGACCCAGTCGAACGCGCCGGCACGCCACGCCCAGATTCCGGCGATGGCCGCCGATGTCCCGGTCATCACCAGAACGGCAGCGCGTGTCGCGACCAGCCAGCGCGAGACGATGTCGAGCGCGTCCCACTCGTCACGGCTCAGCCGCGGAATGGTGCGCAAGGCTCGGCCCCACATGGTGAACATGGCGAGATCCTTTCGTGCCGGCGGGTGTACACCCGCGCAGTGGTCAATCGCAGTTGCGCAGGAGCATCACGTCGCAGCGTACCAATTCTTCGGCGATGACACCGAACAATGCCAGGCTCGTCACCGCCAGCACAATGGCGATGATGGCGTTGGACCAATGCCATCGGCGTGCTTGCCACACGGGCCAGGCGGCGACGACTGCGCCACCGAACATCGACGCCAAGAGCGGCCAGACGAGCCAGCCACTGTGTGGCCGGACGACTGCCGACCATCCCGGGCCAAGGTTCAGCATGGCGTTGGCGATGATGAACGGCAGTGCCAGGCCCAGGCCGCCGAGCGCATGCGGTGTGCTATGTCGCATCATGGCGCTCCTCTCTCGGGACCAATACGATTGAGCAGATCGCGCGCATTCATCCAGACACGACGAGCAGTGATGTGCGTCCGACGGATCGGTGTTGCAGC
>CAIQIY010000390.1 GCA_903871975.1 uncultured Chloroflexota bacterium
GACGACCCCGGAGAGCCACAGCGCCAGCATCGCGACGACCAGGACTGCGCTCAGCAGCGTGATGCGTGTCAGGTCGCGGCGCGCGATCGCGTGCTCTGCCGTGTAGTCGACAGGCTCGATGGCGAGCCGTGTGGCGCGGCGCGCCCGCGTGGATGCTGCAACGGCTGCGGGGGCGTCGGCTGCTGGTGGCACCTCAAGCGGCGCGTCCGGCACGCTCGGCGATGAGACCGGCGCGGCGGGGCGTTGCCGTGGGCGACGCTGCTGGCGACGGGATGATGATGGACGAGCGGGCATGCGCAACCCTCCAGGCATGGCGGGCGTCCGTCGATGACGCTCGCAGGTGTCTCCGATTCCGCACCAAGTATACCATGCCCGATCGGCGTCGCAGGTGCCGCGCCGTGCGGACGTTCGCCTGCATGTGCGGTGGCGCCCCACGCAACCATCTGGCCGGTCCAACGCTGCGTCGGCATACGGTCGGCGATACCTTGCACGCGCCACCGATCCGGGCATCAACCACCGAGCCGTGCCAGCGCAGCCAGCACCGCATCGGGCAATTGCTGGACGGCATCAGCATCGCCGTGCAAGCCGATATCGCTGGCGTTCAGCAGCAATTGGATGCGCTGCAGACGGCGCAGCGCGGCGTCACCGGGTGAACCACCCGCGGTATACCCCTCGAAGACCCCGCGACGAAACGCCGCCGGCTGGCTGGGCGTGAGTGCCAGTGCGAGATCGAAGAACGGATCCCCCCCGACGATCGGGCCGGGATCGATCAGCGCCTCCAGCACCAGTTGCTCACTGCGCGTCACCAGGATCGCCGCCGGGCTCAGCGCACCATGCGTCACGTGTGGCGTCGTCTCGCCAAACTCGGGATGCAGGACCGTCGCCGCACGCAGCCGATCGAATGTCGGACCGTCGAGAATCCGCGCCAGGTACTCCGCGCGCCGCGTCGTCGTCAACCAACGATCGACCGTCTCGACCCATGTGCGCCCCGACCAGCGCCCCGAGACGGTCGGCGCGCCATAGTGTGGCGCTGGGACGTTGTGGATGTGGCGCAGTTGCCGACCGACCTGGCGCGCTGCGAGTTGTAGCGCGGTTGGTTCGTTGATGCTGCTCAGCGGTACGCCGGCAGAGTGGCTGTGGATCAGGTAGCCAAATGGTACCGCCGCACAGGTGAGATCGTGGGCAAGCAACTGTGGCACGCGGACATTATGTCGTGCCAATGACCGCAGGAAGAAGACATCGCTGGTGAGCTCGCCGCTCGGCGATACGACCAGCGTGACGTTGGCGGTTGGTGTACTGATGCGGACACGGACGCGATGGATGGTGGCCTCGATGATCGCGGCCGATGTGGGGCGCACCTGCAGCGGGCGCACCAGCAATTCGGCGTAGTCCCCCAGCCGCGAGAGCACGTGGCGCAACGCCGCCTGCTCGGAGCTCTCGTTGCCGAGGGGCAGCCGCTCGACATTGAGCGTACGCCACCAGGCGTTGGTCGTCGAGGATGTCATGGCAGTCGATAGATCCTTCGCGCGGTTGCCGACCAATACTGCTCGTGTGCTGCGGACGAATGTCGTCGGAGACGATCATCCATGATCTCGATCCAGCGATGGTACGAGGCGGCCTCGAGCAGCACTGGCCAGTCGCTGCCAAACAGCACGCGATCGCCGCCAAAACATGCCAGCGCGTGATCGATGTATGGCGTGAGTTCGTCGGCTGTCCAGCCGCGATGATCCGCCTCGGTGATGACACCGCTGATCTTGCACACGATGTTCGGTAGCTCGGCGAGCCGGGTGAGCTGCCCACGCCATGGCTCGTGGCTCCCACTGCGGATGTCGGGCTTGGCGATGTGATCGA
>CAIQIY010000391.1 GCA_903871975.1 uncultured Chloroflexota bacterium
CGGCCCTACCAATGCCACTTTTTCGCCGACAGCCACACTGAGATCGACGCCGCCGAGTGCGACGGTGCCGTCGGGATAGACATGGCGCAACCCACGCACGGCGAGCGCCGGCTGGGGTATCGGTTCACTCATGCGTTGCTTGCTCTCATCGCTTTGGCATCGCTGGCGGATGCACGCCAGGGCTCACCAGACCAATGCACCATACAGGATCAGGGCCAGTGCCGCGAGGACGCCAATCAGCGCACCGCGGTCGCGGACGTCGAGCGGCTGAAGCTCCAGCGCGCGCACTTCGCCGCGGTATCCGCGTGACAGCATCGCCACGTAGATACGCTCGCTTCGCTCATAGGAACGCAGAAACAACGTGCCGACCATCTGGCCGACGACTGCGGCACGCCAGCTGATGGTGCCACCGCCACGCTGGCCAGGGCGCACTGCGCTGCGACATTCGCGCGCACGCAGCATGCGGCTGGCTTCATCGATCAGGACAAACAGGTAGCGGTAGGCGAATGCCAGCACTGCCACCAGCACTGCCGGGAGCCGAAAGGCGCGCAAGGCCAGAAAGACGTCGACGACCTGCGTCGTCGCGATCATCACGAGCGCTGCCTGTACCGAAAGCCATGACTTGATGACGACCGAGATGAATGCGATCAGGCCGGCATCGCTGGCGGTCAGTTGCCACGGGCCAATCGTGAGCTCGAAGAGCGGTGCGCCAGGCCGCGCAAAGATCAGCGAGACTGCGACGAGCGCGAATGGCAACGCGACAAACGCGCGCCGCACGACCAGGCCGATGCCGATGCGCGCGTGCCAGACCCCCCACCACAGGAGTGCCGCCAGCGCGGCCAGCGCGGGCCATTCGCCGTGTGGCAAGACTGCCATCGTCACGATATAGCCGAGCGTCATGAGCACTTTGACGCGGGCGTCGAGCGCATGAACCGGACTGGTACGATCGACGTAACGCTCAAGCGTGCTGGTCGTCAGGGCCACAATTGCTCCTGGCTGCGATGTTCATCAGAGCACCGCACGCATGATACGGCATTTCGTGGTGCCCGACGCACGGCTGCGGTCATTGCTGCAGCCGGCGCCGGCGGTCGGGTGTCGCGCCACACGCTCCGCGAACCAGGCAACCATTGCGGCATCGGTGTCCCGGTGTGTGGCACGCGCGGGCTCAGGTGTTTGACGCGTCGGCGCGGCGTGCTCGCACGGCCAGAGTGATGCCGTAGATCAGCGCGAACACCAGTGCCACGCCAATCACGCCCGAGAGCATCGTCGATAGCCCGCCATCAATCCCGGGAATGGTGTAGTCGGGGAGGATGGCGTACGGCGCTTCGAGCGCGCGCTCCAGAAATCCTTGATCTTCGGCGACCCGCTCGAGACCATCGGGATCGCCCGAGGCGAGCGGCGACAACAACGCCGCGCCGACGGCGAAGAGCAGGCCGATGGCGGTGACGCCGCCGATCAGGCCGCGGTCGGTGCGTTGCTTGAGTGCCGATGGGCCAATCAGCCCCGACAGGCTCTTGACGAGATCGGGCCGGGTGGCAATGATGAAGGCGATCGCCGCAAACGTGATCAGGCCTTCGCCGATGCCGATGAACGTATGCACGAACATCATCGGCGGAAACGCGACAGCTGCCGGGACGCCCGAGAGCACCAGTTGCACCGAAGTCAGCAGTGCCGCGACCATCACCGACAGCCATGCCACGACGAATCCGACGATCGACAGGCCCCAGCTGCGGCCACCGAACAGGCGCAG
>CAIQIY010000392.1 GCA_903871975.1 uncultured Chloroflexota bacterium
CAGCGGTCGACAGCGGCGGCACGCGAGCGTTGCAGGGCTGCCGGATTCGTTATGCTGTGGCTCACAAAGCCACACGGGTCTGGGGGCAATCCTCGCCTGCAGCGCCTGCCATGCCGCAGGCATTGGCTCCACGAGGTACTGTGCTAGACTGGTCGGCATCATTCCGGCGGGGTGCCGGCGCAACAGTAGTGAGGAGGATGGCATGATCGAGCGCGCCTACACCGTCGTCGATGTCTTCGCCGAGCGATCGTACCACGGCAATCCACTGGCGGTCGTGCTGGCTGCAGATGGCATGAGTGATGAGGCGATGCAGCGCTTTGCCAACTGGACCAACCTGTCGGAGACGACGTTCATCCTGCCGCCGGACGATGCCGCGGCGGATTATCGGGTGCGCATCTTCACCGCATCGCAGGAGTTGCCCTTCGCCGGCCATCCGACACTGGGGAGTTGCCATGCCTGGCTGGCGGCCGGGGGCGTGCCACGCCGTGCCGATGTCGTCATCCAGCAGTGTGGTGCCGGCCTGGTCCGCATTCGCCGCGATCCGGCCGGAACACTGGCATTTGCAGCCCCGCCGCTGCGGCGCGCCGGGCCGCTCGACGCCGCGACTCGTGCGCAGCTGCTCGGCGAACTGCAGCTCGATGCTGCGCGTGTGCGCGATGCCGCCTGGGTCGATAACGGCCCGGGTTGGATCGGGCTGCTGCTCGACGACGTTGCGACCGTGATGGCGCTCAACCCCATGCGCGTCAGCCATCCAGTTGGCGTCGCAGGCGCCTATCCGGCCGGCGCATCAGCCGCCTTCGAGGTCCGTGCCTTCTTCCCGCAGCATGGCATCTCGTTCGAGGACCCCGTGACCGGGAGCCTGAATGCTTCGCTGGCGCAGTGGTTGACCGGTGCCGGCTATGCGCACGCGCCGTACATTGCCACACAGGGTCGGGCACTCGGGCGGGCCGGGGTCGTCCACATCGATCGCGATGCGGCCGGCGATATCTGGGTCGGTGGGGCGACGCTGACCTGTGTGCGCGGTACGGTGATGCTCTGAGCTGCGTGGCGCACGGGGCAGGTGGCCCGAGCCGCGGCGGGGGCACTGGGCGATTGACCGGCCACCGGATTGACCGTATCATGATCGGCGTGCGCGGCGTTCGATCGAGGCGCCGGAACGGGAGGCAGGGCATGCGCTTGACGCCACGCGAGCAAGAGAAGCTGATGATCTATGTCGTCGCCGATCTGGCGCGCCGCCGCCGCGACCGCGGCGTGCGCCTGAATGTCGCCGAGGCGACCGCGCTGATTTGCGAGGCCCTGCTCGAGGGTGCACGCGATGGGCGCAGCGTCGCCGAGTTGATGGAGCTCGGGCGCCATGTCGTCGCCCGCGACCAGGTGATGGACGATGTGCCGTCGATGCTGCCGGTCGTGCAGGTCGAGGCGACGTTCCCCGATGGCACCAAGCTGATCTCGTGTCATGATCCGATCATCTGAACTGACCAGCGAGGGGCATGATGGCAGGCACGACGGACCGCTATCTGCTGGCCGATGAGCCAATTGAGCTCAACGTCGGCCGGCCGACGGCACGCGTGATGGTGGCGAATACTGGTGATCGCCCGATCCAGGTGGGATCACACGTGCATTTCTTCGAGGCCAACCGCGCGCTGCTGTTCGACCGTGCCATCGCGTTTGGCATGCGGCTCAACATTCCTGCCGGCTTGGCGATTCGGTTCGAGCCAGGCGATGAGCGTGAGGTCGAGCTGGTGACGCTGGGTGGTGCGCGGCATGCGATCGGCTTCAACGGGCTGACCGATGGCGACACGACGAGTGCCGCAGCGCGTGAGGCCGCCTTGCGGCGCGCATCCGCCGCCGGCTTTCGTGGCGCCGGGACCGATGGCTGACCAGGAGGACCCATGACGTGGATCTCGCGCCGCCAGTATGCGGCATTGTACGGCCCGACCGTCGGCGATCGCGTGCGGCTCGCCGATACTGATCTGCTCATCCAGATCGAGCGCGACCTCCTGACCCATGGTGACGAGGCGGTCTTTGGTGGCGGCAAGACGATTCGCGATGGCATGGCGCAGTCGACGCGCACCAGCCGCGAGGGTGCGCTGGATCTGGTGATCACGAACGTCATCGTGCTCGACCCGCAGATTGGTGTCGTCAAGGCCGACCTGGGTGTGCGCCATGGCCGCATCGTCGGCATCGGCAAGGCCGGCAATCCGGCAGCGATGGATGGCGTCAGCCCCGAGCTGGTGATTGGCCCCGGCACCGAGGTGATCGCCGGCGAGCATCTCATCGCCACTGCTGGTGCGATCGATAGCCACATCCACATGATTGCCCCGCAACAGGTCTACGAAGCGATCTCGAATGGCGTGACGACGATGATCGGCGGTGGTACCGGCCCGGCCGATGGCACGAATGCGACGACCTGCACGCCCGGGCCATGGTATATCGCCCGCATGCTCGAGGCCGCCGAGGTGCTGCCGGTCAACTGGGGCTTGCTGGGCAAGGGCAATTCGAGCCGCCCCGATGCGTTGCGCGAACAGATCGAGGCGGGGGCCTGCGGCCTGAAGGATCATGAGGATTGGGGTACGACCCCGGCGGTGATTGATTGTTCGCTGCGCGTCGTCGACGAGTATGATGTGCAGCTGGCCATTCATACCGACACACTCAACGAAAGTGGCTTCGTCGAAGATACGATTGCTGCGATCGCGGGCCGGACGATCCATACCTATCACACCGAGGGGGCGGGTGGTGGGCATGCGCCCGATATCATCAAGATCGCGGCGCTGCCGCATATTCTGCCCTCGTCGACCAATCCGACGCGGCCGTATACGGTCAACACGTTGGCCGAACATCTCGATATGCTGATCGTGTGCCATCACCTCAATCCGGCGATCGCCGAGGATGTCGCATTCGCCGAGAGTCGCATCCGCGCCGAGACGATCGCTGCCGAAGATGTGCTCCATGATCTGGGTGTCATCTCGATGTATTCGTCGGATTCGCAGGCGATGGGTCGTGTTGGCGAGGTGGTGACGCGTGCGTTTCAGACGGCCGACAAGATGCTCAAGCAGCGTGGCAGGCTGGCCGATGAACGCGGCGCCAACGACAATCGGCGCGTGCTGCGCTATCTCGCCAAGCTCACGATCAATCCGGCGCGGGCCCATGGGATCGCCCATGAGGTGGGTTCGCTCGAGCCGGGCAAGCTCGCCGACATCGTGCTGTGGGATCCGGCCTACTTCGGCGCCAAGCCGCGGTTGATCATCAAGGGCGGCATGATCGCCTGGGCACCGATGGGCGATCCGAATGCTTCGATCCCGACGCCCCAGCCCGTGTTGTACCGTCCCATGTTCGGCGCGCTCGGCCGGGCCAGCACCCACACGTCGGTGACCTTCATGTCGCAGGCCGCCATCGATCTGGGCGTGCCACAGCAGCTCGGGCTACAGCGGCGCTGCGTGGCGGTGCGTGGTTGCCGCTCGGTGGGCAAGCGCGACATGGTGCTGAATGATGCAACCCCCCGCATCGATGTCGATCCCGAGACCTATCAGGTGCGGGTCGACGGTGTGTTGGCGACATGTGCGCCGGCCGAGCGCCTGCCACTGACCCAGCTGTACTACATCGTGTGAGGCCCGATGCGCATTCGCCATCTGACAGCCGCCGACAATGTCGCTGCCGACGGCACCCTGATCG
>CAIQIY010000393.1 GCA_903871975.1 uncultured Chloroflexota bacterium
AGCTCGTGCGGCCGCGGCAGTCGGTGCCGCTCAAGATCAGTCGTCTGACCGGCATCACCACGGCGATGCTGGCCGACGCGCCCCGGTTTCACGATATCGCGCCGACGCTGGCCCAATGGCTCGGCAATCACCCGATCGTGGGGCACTCGATCGGCTTCGATGCGCGCATGCTGCAGGCCCAGGGGTTGCGCCTGGCCCAGCCGCTGTACGACACCTACGAGCTGGCGACGATGCTGTTGCCGGGGTTACCGGCGTACAGCCTGGCGGCACTGGCGCAGCACCTCGGCGTGGCGCTGGCCCAGGCGCACCGCGCACTCGACGACGCCGACGCGACGCGGCAGCTGTTCCTGCGGCTGGTCGAGCGCATCGCCGCGATTGAGCTGCGCGAGCTGGGCGAACTCAACCGGGCGATGCAGCGCACCGAGTGGCCCATCCGCGAGGTATTCGCCGATGTCGAGCGCCTGCGCATGCGCGATGCGTTCGGCGTGGCGCCGCCGTCGCCGGCGGTGGCGCTGCCAGCCATCGGTTCGCCGTTGAAGCCGAACAGCGACGCGACCCCGATCGATCCGGTGCAGGTGCGCCGGTTCTTCGCCCACGATGGCGCGATGGGCCTGCACTTCGAGGCGTACGAGCAGCGCGCCGAACAGGCCGCGATGGCCGCCGCAGTCGCCGAGACGCTCGCCGCCGGTGGTGCGCTGCTGGTCGAAGCGGGGACTGGCACCGGCAAGGGCATGGCCTACCTGGTGCCATCGATGCTGCACGCCGTGCGCCGCGGCGAGCGGGTGGTCGTCTCGACCAACACCATCAACCTGCAGGATCAGCTGTTCTTCAAGGACATTCCGGCGCTCCAGCGCATCAGTGGCATGCCGTTCGAGGCGGCGCTGCTGAAGGGGCGTGGCAACTACCTGTGCCTGCATCGCTATCGCCAGCTGCGCCGCGACAGCCGCGTCGATCCCGACACGCTGCGCATGGTGCTCAAGATCCAGCTGTGGTTGCCCCAGACGACGCGCGGTGATCGGGCGGAGTTGTCGCTGCACGACCGCGAGGCCGGTGCCTGGCAGCAGGTCAGCGCGGCGTTCGACATGTGCGCCGGCCCGCGCTGTGCCGATTTCGATCAGTGCTGGTTCTTCCGCGCGCGGCGCCAGGCCGAGGCGGCGCATCTGGTGGTCGTCAACCATGCATTGATGCTGGCCGATGCCCAGACCGAGAGCGAGGTCATTCCGGCCTACGATCATCTGATCATCGACGAGGCACACAACCTCGAAGACGTCGCCACCGACCAGTTTGGCTTCACCATCGATCGCGAACGCTTGACCGCGTTCCTCGACGATCTGTATGTCGAGGGTGGCAACCGCATCGTCGCAGGCTTGCTGAGCGAGCTGCCACGGCTGCTGCGCGAGAGCGAAGCCGACCAGGCGACGGTCGAACGCATCGAGCAGCTCGCCGAGCGCATCCGCCCGGCGCTGGCACCGGCGCACACGGCGGTGTTCGATTGCTTCAACCAGCTGCGCGCCTACCTCGACGAACGACAGGGGCAGGGCACCCATGATCCCCGGCTGCGGCTCACCGACGCCCTGCGCCGCGAGCACGCCTGGACCGGTGTGTTGCAGTCCTGGGACAACCTGTCGCTCCTGTTGGGGACCATTCATGATGCACTCGGTCGGATCGCGACCCAGCTCGGCGAGCTCAAGCGTGCCGATGTGCCCGAGTACGAGCAGCTGGTGCTGCGCGTCGCCGCGTTGCAACGCTTCACGCTTGAGGCGCGCGTCAGGATTGGCCACATCATCATGGGCGGCGACGAGGCGCTGATCACCTGGCTGAGCCACGATCGCCTGCGTGATACCCTGGTGCTGGCAGCGGCGCCGCTCGAAGTCGGCCCGCTGCTGCATGCCAATCTGTTCACGCGCCGCAGCACCGTCGTGCTCACGTCGGCGACGCTCACCATCGGCGGCTCGTTCAGCTATGTCGCCGACCGGCTGCAGGTGCCCGAGCCGGCTACGCTGATGCTCGAATCGCCGTTCGACTATGCCCGCCAGGCGCTGGTGTATCTGCCCACCGACATGCCCGAACCCAATCATCCCGGCTACCAGCGCGCGCTCGAGACCACGATCATCGACGTGGCGCGGGCCAGCGGCGGGCGCATGCTGGTGCTGTTCACCAGCAATCATGCGCTGCGCCAGACGTATCAGGCTGTCCAGGTGCCACTCGAGGCCAGCACGATCACGGTGCTGGGCCAGGGTATCGACGGCTCGCGCCGCTCGGTCCTCGATCGCTTCAAGACACAGCCGCGCACCGTGTTGTTCGGCACAACCAGCTTCTGGGAAGGCGTCGATGTCGTGGGCGATGCGCTCTCGGTGCTGGTGATCGCCCGGCTGCCGTTCAGCGTACCGAGCGATCCGGTGGTCGCCGCCCGCGCCGAAGGATTCGCCGATGCATTCAACGACTACCAGGTGCCACAGTCGATCCTGCGCTTCAAGCAAGGGTTCGGCCGGCTGGTGCGCTCGCGTGGCGACCGCGGCGTGGTACTGGTGCTCGATCGGCGCATCCTCTCGAAACGCTACGGCCAGCTGTTCCTCGATTCCCTGCCCCCAACCAACGTGCGCAGCGGCGCACTGCGCCAGGCGGCAGCGCTCAGCGCGCGGTCAAACAACGCAAACTCGGCGATCTGTCCCTCCAGCGTCGCGAACTGGTCGCATCGCGCTCCAACGAAGAACGTGTTCACGCCCACGGCCGTCACGTCGGCC
>CAIQIY010000394.1 GCA_903871975.1 uncultured Chloroflexota bacterium
GGCCGACGTGACCGGCCATGCGGTATCCTAGCGATGGGTATGGCCGCGGAGCTGCGTAGGAATGCAAACACACCGCGGGCTTGGTGGGGTACACCAAGCCCGCGATTGCCGTTCCTGCAAGACCCCGTGCTGCTCAGCTCTGCGCTGCCGGCTCGCTCGCCTCTTCGGCACGCGATTCCTGCGCCCGGCGCAGGCTCAGGCCCATCCGCTGCCGCTGCTTGTCGAGGCTGATGATCCGCGCCGTCACCACTTGGCCCGACTGCAGCAGGTCGCGTGGCTGTGTCTGCCCCTCGCCGTCGAGCTCGCTGGCGTGAATCAAGCCCTCGACCGCATCCTCGATCTGGACAAACGCGCCGAACGGGGCCACGTTCGTCACCGGGCCGCTCACCAGCTGTCCGATCGCATAGCGCTGGTCGATCGTCTCCCATGGGTTCGGCAGCAACCGCCGCAGGCTCAGCCCGATACGCTCACGGCTGGGGTCGATCTCGACCACCATGACACGCACTTCCTGGCCCTTCTTGAGTACGTCATTCGGATCGTTGACACGATGCCACGCCAGCTCGGAGATGTGTGCCAAGCCGTCGGCACCGCCCAAATCGATGAATGCCCCAAACTTGGGCAACTCGCTGACGCGACCGGTGAGGATATCACCCGGCTTCAGTTCGCTGAGCAGACGCTGCTTCTGCGCCCGTCGCCACTCCTGCGTCGCGCTGCGCTCCGACAACACCAGCCGGTTGCGCTCGCGATCGACCTCGATCACCTTCAGCGGAATGGTCTGACCGACCATGCACTGCAATGCATGCTGCCGGTCGCCGGTCGCGGTGCGACCGTGGAGTTGGGCAACCTGTGATGCCGGTACAAAGCCACGAATGCGGTTGAATTGCACCAGCAAGCCACCTTTGTTGTAGCCAATCACCAGGCCCTGCACGACGCCACCCTCGGTGCTCAGCCGCGCGGCCTCTTCCCAGTCACGCGCAACCTGTACCATCGTCAGCGAGAGAATCAGCTCACCATCGCGATTCTCGGGGTCCTGAATGTAGACCTGGATGCTGTCGCCGACTCGTAGGTTGTCGGTGACATCAGACCCAATTGCACGCAGATCTTGCTGCGGGATGATACCTTCGCGCTTGCTGCCGATCGACACCAGCGCGCCGCTCTCTTCGAGCTTCATGATGATGCCTTCGCGTACTTCGCCACGCTGTGGGCGCGCGTAATCGTACACTTCGAGCAGTTGCGTCCAGTCAACGTCGGTTTGGTTCTGATCGGCGTCGTGTTGCATGGTGGTCATCGGGTGAGCCTCCCAGCGGGTTGATGTTGCCGGCACGCCGCCACGCTGCCGGACACGAATACACGGCCCCGGATGGGGCACCGCAGCGTTGGCGGATGCTGCGGGGGCGATGCCGCTGTGGAGCGGCAACGGACACTGGCCGACCATTATACGGGGTGGCGGCAGGTGTGTCAATGCACCCGCTGAGCGCATCGCGGCTTGCCGCTGAGCGTGGCAGGGCTGATGCACCGTCATGAAGCGGTACCAGCATTGTGTGTGGCCTCGCTGCGCGTGTAGGGGCAACGAATCCGGTAGCACTGCAACGCTCGCTTGCCGCTGCTGTCGACCGCTGGCGCTTCTGGCTTTGACGTGGGCATCAGCCC
>CAIQIY010000395.1 GCA_903871975.1 uncultured Chloroflexota bacterium
GACGATCCTGCCGATGACGCCACGCGCACGGCGCTCGCCGAGCTGGCGCGGCGGCGTGCCATCGTGTGGCGTGCCCATCGCGGCGTGTATCTGCCATGGGAGGGCAGCGACGTCGACGTGGCTGCGCTGGTTGCCGAGGCGCGACACGACATCGCTGCGCGTGAGTCGTTGGCGAGCCTGCTCGAACGCAGCGCCAGCCTCATCCCGCGGGTGGCGCGGCGCCACAGCTACCGGCATGGCACGACGCGCGTGATCGTGACGCGCTGTGTGACGCCGGGCGACCTCGCCGGGCTCACGCCGCCGGCAACCACCGTCGACGGCGAGATGCTGCTGGTGGTGCCGGCCGACGACGACGAGCGGCACGTGGCGCTGCACTGGGCTGGCGCCGACGACCGCCGCGCCGATCTGGGCCGGGTCGTGATCGTGCCGCGTGCGCCCCACGATCTGCGCGATGTGCTGCTCGAAGTGGTGGCGCTGCAGCACACGCTCGAGGCGCACGTCGCGATCCGCCACGACGGCGCGGCACGCCGCGAGCTGGGCGGGCAGCTCCTCGATGCGCGCGAGGCGCTGGCGATGGTGATCGCGCGCCTCGGCGATGGCCGCGAGAGCTCGTGGTGGTATCGTGGGCAGCATCTGCCCGACGTGATCGACGCGCGCCGCGTCGACGAAGCGTTGTCGCGGCTGGCCGACGAGCGGTATCCGCTGGCGCCCCGGGTGTGGAACGAGCTGATCATGCGTACCCAGCTGTCGACGGCGGCGGCACGCGCGCGCCGTGTGCTGGTCGAGGCAGTGATGACGCAGCCGCACGTGGCGACCCTCGGGATCGTCGGCTTTCCGCCCGAACGCGCAATCTACGAGAGCGTGCTGGCGCAGCCAGGCATTCACCGGCCCGACGGCGAGCGTTGGGTGCTGACGGCGCCGGCCGATGAGCATCCCGGCAATCTGGCGCCGGCATGGCGTGCCATCGAACAGTTCCTGGCGGCGAGCGCTGCCGAGACACGCCCGGTGATCGCGCTCTACGAGCTGCTCGAAGCGCCGCCATACGGCGTGCGCCGCGGCCTCGGGCCGCTGCTGCTGCTGCTGGTGCTGCAGGCTGGCCCGGGCGATGTCGCGCTGTACGAACACGGCACGCTGGTCGCGATGCCCGAACCGGCGACCTGGGAGCGGCTCCTGCGCCAGCCGGGGCAGTTCGCCGTGCGACGCACTGCCCTGTCCGGCGCGCGGCGGCAGGTGTTCTTGCGGTTGGCACAGGTGCTGGCGCCCGCTGCCCTGCAGCGCGATGGCCACGCGGCATTGTTGGCGGCGGTCGCGCCGCTGCTGCGCGAGGCCCAGCGCTGGCCGGCCTACACCCGCGCCACGCGTCAGGTGAGCGCGACGGCTCAGGCGATTCGTCAGGCGCTGTTCAATGCGCGCGCGCACGATGCACTGCTGTTCGAGGCATTGCCCGAGGCGTGCGGCGTGCCGCCGTTCGCCGCCGACGCACCGGTCGATCCGGCCCACGTCGATGCGTTTTTTGCCCGCCTGCGCGCTGGTTTGCTCGAATTGCAGGCAGCACGCACCGCCCTGGCGGCCCGCGTCGAGGCACAGCTGGCCGCCGCATTCGGCGTGGCCGCCACCGACCGGGCGACGCTCCATGCGACCCTGCGCCGCCGTGCTGCGCCGCTGGCGCCGCTGACCCACGACCCGCTGGTGCGCGCGTTTCTGCTGCGCCTCGATCACGAGGCGGCCTGGCTCGACAGTGTGGCTGCGCTGGTGGCGCGCCGACCGCTCGATGCGTGGAGCGATGCGGATGCCGAGCGCTTCGCGTCGGCGATCCGCGATCTGGCCCGCCGCTTCCAGCTGGCCGAAGAACTGGCCCTGCTCGCCGGTCAGCTCCCCGCCGATGCGGCGGTGCTGCGGCTCGGCATCGCGGACCCACGTGGTGAACGCAGCAGCGTGTTCGATGCCCGCGATCGCGATGATGCACTGCTCGCTGCCGTGCGCCAGACGCTCGATCGGCATGTGGTCGCCGACCATCGCGCGCTGGCGACCCTTGCGTCTGTCTTGGTGGAATTGTTGCAGCCGCTGCGTGAGGAGCCGAATGATGCCGAGTGATGCCGTCGCCGACTATGCCGCACGCCCCGGACGCCACATCGTGTCGCTCAGCGGCGGCAAGGACAGCACCGCGCTGGCGATTTTCCTGCGTGATCATATTCCACAACTCGAGTATGTGTTCTGTGACACGCAGAAAGAGCTGCCTGAGACGTACGAGTATCTTGATATGCTCGAAGCATTCTTGGCAAAGCCAATTGTACGATTAAATGCGGCGCGTGGATTTGATCATTGGCTTGATATGCATGCGGGCATGCTGCCGAATCAACGCGTGCGTTGGTGTACTGCACACTTGAAGATTCAACCCTTCGAAGCATTTGTCGGCGATGATCCGGTGTGGAGCTACATCGGTATCCGTGCCGACGAGCAGCGCAGTGGCTATATTTCTACCAAACGCACCATCACGCCAGTCTATCCGTTCAAGGAGTTTGGTATCGATCGCGCTGGTGTGATGACGTTGCTGGAACAGAGCGGCATCGGTCTGCCGACGTATTATGAATGGCGTCAGCGCAGTGGGTGTACATTTTGTTTCTTTCAGCGCAGTATCGAATGGGTTGGCTTGTTGGAACGACATCCAGATCTATTTGAAGAATCTAAGCGCTATGAAGAACAAAATGGCGGCAATGGATTCTACTGGCGTCAAAAAGAGCGTTTATCTGATTTACAAGATCCAAAACGGATAATGGAAATAAAACAGCATCATGAACAGAGAATGAAACGCGAACGTGATAATTCTGCAAACAAAACACTTATTGAATTGCAGGAATTAGCACTTGACGCAGAAAATGATGAAAATGGTTGCAATATCTGTCATCTATAATCCAACAAGGAGATTAATGTGAGACAGATCGCATTTTATCGGCAGTTTAGTTTTGATGTCAGCAGGCTATCTAAATGCCTGAAATGCATCATTGATCATCCATCTGCAGACGATCAATATATTGGTGTAGAACTTGGAGTCAATCCATATCTTATCACTGGTCTTCGTGGTTGGTTACGCAAAATTGGTGCATTACATGGCAAATCTCAAACAAAACAAAACAAGTCTCATATTATTTCGCCAGTATGGAAAATTATCCATCAGTATGATCCTTATTGGAGTGATCCAGGTACCCTATGGATCGCTCACTACTTTCTGTGCATTGATTATATTGAGCGTGCTGAAGCATGGCATCGCTGTTTCAATGAAATACTATCTCCAGGGATGTTAGTGACAAGTTCTGACATTACTGACAGGCTTGTTCAGTATATTGAAACGATAGACACTAATATGCGGGGAATAAAGCACGATGCACAAGAACTACTCACCATGTACACCCGCCCACAGGCACTCGGGGCGCTCGGCCTGCTCAGCGGCAGTGGCAGTGGCAGTGGCAGCGGCCGCGGTGCGCAGCGGCAGTACACCGTGC
>CAIQIY010000396.1 GCA_903871975.1 uncultured Chloroflexota bacterium
CGCATCGCGTACACGACCGCCGCGACGTGACGTTGGGCGAGGATGCGTCGCTGGCACGTATGGGGCAGGCGCCGCGCGTGGTGGCAACGCTCAACACCATGGTGTGTAGCCTCACTGCGCGTGCAGGGGCAACACACCTGGCAGCCCTGCAACGCTCGCTTGCCGCCGCTGTCGACCGCTGGCTCTTCCGGCGTTGACGTCGCATCAGCCCCGGCTATGGCTCTGACATGCTTGACGATGCATCGATGACGTGCTACGATTTCTGCGGCGCCCCCGTCGTCGCCCCGTTCCGAGATGTCACGCGAATGCCGTCGTGCCCAGCCCCTCACACGTTCCCCGCCTATATAGTCGCGGTGGGGCGTTTGTGTGACCAGAAGGAGCCACATGCACACCAGACAGCTGCTCGACCGCGAGGATATCCGCCGTGCGGTCACCCGCATCGCGCATCAGATCGTTGAGCGCAACGCTGGTGTCACCGGGTTGGTGCTGGTCGGCATCCGGCGGCGCGGCTTGCCACTCGCACACCGGATCGCAGCCGCGCTGCTGGACATCGAACGGCACAGCGTTCCGGTTGGTGTCCTCGACATCACGCTGTATCGCGACGATCTGGGTCTGCGTGGGCCGGCACCGATCGTGCATGCCACCAGCATTCCAGTCGACATCACGGACCGAACGGTGATTCTGGTCGATGACGTACTCTACACCGGGCGCACCACACGCGCCGCGCTCGACGCGCTGAGCGACATCGGTCGGCCGGCACGCGTCCAGCTGGCCGTGCTGATCGACCGTGGACATCGCGAGCTACCGATCCATGCCGACTACATCGGTCGCGTCATTCCAACTGCCCGTGACGAGCGGATCGAGACACTGCTGGTCGAGATCGATCACGCCGAAGATCGGGTGGTTCTTGTCCGTAGTGAGGCGTGAGATGGGCGAACCAGCCATTGTTCCCGGCGGACGCCGTCATGTGCTCGATCTCGATGATTTCGCAGCAGAGGAGATCAGTGCCGTCCTTGAGACAGCGCGCAGCATGCAGGAGGTGCTTGGCCGACGGATCAAGCAAGTGCCGGCATTGCGCGGCCGGACGGTCGTCAACATGTTCTTCGAAGACAGCACGCGCACTCGGATCTCGTTTGAGGTCGCCGCACGCGCCTTGTCTGCTGCGATTGTCAATTTCAGCGCACGCGGCAGCAGCGTCGAAAAGGGCGAGTCGTTGCTCGATACCGTGCGCACCATCGAGGCACTCGGCGCCGATGTGATCGTCATTCGTCATGCCGAGGCAGGTGTACCGCAACTCGTCGCACACGCGTTCGGTGGCTCGGTCATCAACGCTGGCGACGGTCGTCATGCGCACCCGTCGCAGGCGCTGCTCGATCTGTACACGATTCATGCCCGGTTCGGGTCGATCGCTGGGCTGCGCGTCGTCATCGTCGGCGACGTCGTGCACAGTCGGGTCGTACGCTCCGGATTGTGGGGATTGACGACGATGGGTGCGCGGGTAACCCTGGTCGCACCGACTACGCTGCTCGGTCCCGCGGCGTACTGGCATGCGACATGGCCCGAGGTGACGGTGACGACCGACCTCGATCGAGCCATCGACGGTGCCGACGTCGTCATGGCACTGCGACTCCAGCAAGAGCGGCAGGATGCCGGGTTGTTGCCATCGCTCGGTGAGTATCGTCGTCGCTATGCAATCACTGCCGAACGACTCGCCCGCGCTGCACCACACGCGATCGTGATGCACCCCGGGCCGATGAATGCCGGTGTCGAGATCACGCCTGAGGTTGCGACCGCCCCGCAGTCAGTGATCGAAGCACAGGTTGGCAATGGCGTGGCCGTACGCATGGCATTGCTGTATCACCTGGCGGGGGAATCATGAGCGCAACGCCGCATCGTCTGGTGCTCACCGGCGGAATGTTGTTTGATGTGGCGCGGGACAGCCGACACGAGGGACATCTGCTGATCGAAGGTGGGCGGATCGCCGCATGGCTGGATGATGCGGGGTTGGCACGTCTCGACGCGGTACCGCGCGTCGATGTTGCCGGCTGCCTCATGGCACCCGGGTTGATCGATCTGCACACGCACCTGGGCGAGCCGGGCGACGATGACGCCGAGACGATCGTCAGCGTGACGCGGGCCGCGGCAGCCGGTGGTTTTACCACGATCTGCGCCATGCCAGACACCCAGCCGGTGACCGATACGCCCGCAGCCATTGAGTATGTTCGCCGCATCGCGGCCCGCGACGGTGCCGTCCGGATCGAACCACTCGGTGCACTCACGATGGGTGGTGCGGGGACACACCTCAGCGAACTGGCTGCCCTGGCCGAAGCCGGCTGTGTGGCATTCAGCGATGGTGATCGGCCACTGGGTGATCCGGCGATGTTGCGTAACGCGCTGCGATACGCATCGATGCTCGATCGACCGGTGTGCTTGACGGCGTTGGAACCACGATTGATGCGTGGCTGGGCGATGCATGAAGGGGCGGTCGCGCATCGTCTCGGGCTGCCCGGTGCACCGGATTGTGCCGAAGAAATCGCCGTCGCGCGTGATCTGGCGCTGGCTGCCCACACGGGTGCCCGTGTCCAGCTGGGCATCATCACGACTGCTCGCGGCGTCGCGCTGCTGCGGGCAGCGCGCGAGCGTGGCGTACCGTTCAGCGCCGCGACAACACCGCATCATGCGCTGCTGGACGACCGCTGGGTCCTCGGCTGGTTGGGCACGCGACCGACGGAGGGATTGGATCCGACACGGCTGCCGCCATACGATGCGGCGACCCGCATCACGCCACCGTTGCGCACACCCGATGATGCTGCCGCGGTCGTCGCGGCGCTCGCCGATGGCACCATCGATCTTCTGGTGAGCGATCACACGCCGCGGACCAGTGCTGCCGTCGAACGGGAGTATCGCCTCGTTCCACCGGGTATCACCAGCCTCGAAACCAGCCTGGCCACTGCACTGGCGCTCGTCCACGCCGGTCGAATCTCGCTGGCCACGCTGCTGCGATGCTTCATCGATGCTCCGGCACGGCTGCTCGGGCGCCCGGTACCACGGCTGCAGCCCGGCGAGCCAGCCGACCTGGTGGCGATCGATCTCGCGCATGATTGGCAGGTGGATCCGCAGCGCTTTCACTCGCGTGGTCGTACGTCGCCGCTCGCCAGCCAATCGCTGCGGGGGCAGATCGCACTCACGATGTGTGCGGGCCGAATTGTCCACGATGATGGACGTCGACCGGTGGTTGGTTGATGGCGCGCTCGCTGACGCTCACGGTCGTCGAGGCGCGCTCACTCCCCGATGCACGGTGCTGGCTGGTCGTCGCCGAACCATCGCTGGCGCGCGACATGCGGCCGGGGCAATACGTGCTGCTGCGCTGTGATGAGCCTGATGACTGGTCGCGCCCCCTGCCGCGTGCGCTGTTTATGGCTGCCACCCAGCCATTGCTGGGCCAGCTTGCGTTGGTCTTCGACATCGATGACGCGGGCTTGGCGTGGCTGGCGCGCCGTCGCCCCGGCACGACCATCACGGCGTATGGGCCGCTCGGTCGTGCGGTGCTGCCGACGAGCGGACGGCTGGCATTGCTGGTCGATGAACCCCGCTTGCTGGCGCCAATGCTGGCGTTGGCCCACGCACGGGTGAGTCGGGACGCCGTCACGCTCGTGCTCGTCGATATCAACCTGCCGGGCTTTGTGCTGCCTGCCGATGTCGAGGTGCAACAGCATGCCGGGAGTCTGGCGCACTGCTTCGCCGACCAGGCGTGGAGTGATACGGTGCTGCGCTGGGCCGATGGCATTGTGCTGGCCACACGCAATGACGTCGGCGCCCAGGCCGGTGCCGCCATCCAGCGCGCCCGGCTGCGCTGGAGCCGTGGCTTTGCGTTGTGGCTCCTCGACCGGCCACTGGTCTGTGGCAGCGGCGCCTGCGGCGTGTGTCGTACTCAGACGCGCCGCGGGTCACATCTGCCGTGTGTCGCAGGAATCGGCATCGATCTCAAGGAGCTGACATGATCGCGCCGCTCGATACACTCTACCGTCTCATTCAGCCGATGATGTTTCGTGTCGATGCCGAACGTGCCCATGATCTGGTCGGTACAGTGCTCGCCGCCTGCCCGCCCGCATGGCTACGCTGGTTGACTGGCGCCGGCATCGTCCCTGATCCGGTGCTGTCGATCGAGGTCGCCGGGCTCGCCTTCTCGCATCCCTTTGGCATCGCCGCCGGATTCGACAAACAGGCACGCCTGATCCATGCCTGTGGTGCACTCGGCGTCAGTCATGTCGAGATTGGCACCGTCACGCCGCGTGCCCAGCCAGGCAATCCACGGCCGCGCATGTTTCGCATTCCACGCGATCATGCGGTGATCAATCGGTTGGGGTTCAATAGCGTTGGCGCAGCTGTCGTGGCTGGTACACTCCATCGTGCACGCCATCGCCAGACACTGCAACTCCCGCGCATCGGGGTCAATATCGGCAAGAATCGAGACACGCCGCTCGAGCGGGCCTGTGACGACTACCTGATCGCATTTGATGCCCTGGCCAGCGATGCCGACTACATTGCCGTGAACATCTCGTCGCCGAATACTCCCGGCTTGCGCCAGCTCCACGAACGTGCGGCGCTGCGTACGCTGCTCGATGCCCTCATCGAGCGACGACGCCACCTGCCACGACATGTGCCGCTGTTCCTCAAAGTCTCACCCGATGAGCGCGATGCCCAGTTGCGCCAAGTGGTCGACGTGGCGCTCGACAGCGGCATCGATGGGTTGATTGCGACGAACACCACCCTGGCGCGTGATGGCCTGAGTGTCCCGGTGAATCATGCCGGCGGGCTGAGCGGTCGGCCCTTGCGTGCGCGGGCACGCCGCACGATTGCTGTGCTGGCGACGATGACGGAAGGTCGGGTGCCGATCATCGGTGTCGGTGGAGTCGATGATGCTGCATCGGCGTATGCACATATTCGTGCCGGTGCACATCTGGTGCAATGCTATACCGGGCTGATTTATCAGGGGCCGGGATTGCCCACACGGCTGGTCCGTGACCTGGCTGGCCTGCTGCGCGCCGATGGCTTCAGCACACTGCGCGAGGCGATCGGCGTCGATCGCGAACGATGGTCCTGACAGTTTGACAGAATGCCCATGCGGTCGATAGAATGACCACAACGATGTCTGCCTCCAATTCGTGAGGTGCCGCGATGCGCCGCATCCGTGGACACGCACTCCTCGGCCTGCCGGGGATCCTGGCGACCGTCATTGCCATGACGTTGGCCCTGTTGGTGTCAGCGGTGCCGGCGAGTGCTACGGCGGCTGATCCGTCGACGCTGCGCTACGACATCGGCACCATCGCGTTCACCGACCTCTATGCCTCGCCGGTTGGTGATGATACCACCGGCACCGGCAGTGCCGCGCGCCCGTTCCGCACCATCGCTCGGGCCTGGCGCGCAGTCGAACATACCAGCTCGCACTACCGTCAGCGCGCCTACCGCATCCTGCTGGCACCCGGCTACTATCGTGGCGCCTATCTCGATCACGATATCAACGGAGCAACATTCCCCAGCCTCGGTACCAGCACGACACCAATCGTCATTCAATCACAGGACACGACCAACCGGGCGCAGATCGTCTTCTTCGACACCGGGAGTCGTGCCAATCTGACGCTCTATCAATTTCACTACGCCTATCTGCTCGATTTTGACATTCGCCTCGACCTGACCAGCAATGGCAATGGTGGGGTGATCGACAGTACCGAGAGTCATGGCGATGGCTTTCAGTGCGAACGCTGCGATCACGTGCTGCTGCGCAACATGCATGTCGAGCTGTACTACGCCGACGCCGAAATCGGTCAGACTGAGACGATCAAGCTCAATCAGTCGAGTCATGTCTACCTCGAAGACAACCACCTCGCCGGCGCCGGCGATAATGTCATCGATGCCGTCGCTGTACGCCACGGTTGGTGGGTTCGCAATGTCGTCCATCACGCTCGCGACTGGTGCCTGTATGCCAAGGGCGGCTCGGCCGACATCGTCATCGCTGCCAACGAGGTGTATCAGTGCCGCATCGGTGGCATGCTTGCCGGGCAGGGGACGACCATGCCATTTCTTGAGGCGCCTTTCCTGCAATACGATGCCTATCACATCAAGTTCATCAACAACATCGTTCACGACACCACCGGCGCCGGAATGGGTGTGAATGGCGGATTCAACATCCTGTTCGCATACAACACCCTGGTGCGCACCGGCGTCAGCCCGGGTGTGCGGAACCATCTGCTCGAGTTGGCACCGGGTGGCCGCGATTGTTATGGGCCGACGACAGCCGAGTGTCAGGCGATGGTCACCGCTGGTGCCTGGGGCCCGGCAGTGAGCGGCGAGGGCGGCGAGGGCATTCCCAATCGCCAGGTGTGGTTCGTCAACAACCTGATCGTCAATCCGAGTGGTACCGTCTCGCCTGTCAGCCTGTTTCGCGTCGATGGTCCGCGCGTCGCACCGGGCCAGAGCTGGTCGGGGCCGGACCCGGTCAGATCCGATGATGGCGTCGTCATCGAGGGCAATCTCATCTGGACTGGCAGCGATACACTTGATCTGCCCGATGGTAGTGGCGGGTGTGGCAGCAGCCACCCGACCTGCGCGGCTACTCAGATCCGTGGCCTGAATCGGGTGAATACCGCCCAGCCGCAGTTTGTTGGCTTCAGCACTGGTGATTTCCGCCCTACCGCAGCCAGCCCGGCCACCAGTGGCACCGTTGCACTCCCGACATTCTCGACTGCCGGGCTCAGCAGCGCACAGGCGGCACTGTTGGCTGATACCCTGACCACCGTCGTGCATACCGATTTCAATGGCACGCTGCGCACCAATGATGCCGTCGGGGCACTGGTCGTCGGCACGCCGGCGCCAGTCACGCCGACACCGACGCCGCTGCCGGTTCTGGCCCCGTCGATGTATATCCCCATCCTGCGCCGCTGAGTGCGCACCAACGTCGGTTCACCGCCGCCCGAGGAGCTTATGCTGTCGCTGATACGCTATCTGGCACTCTCCGTGTTCGCGGTCCTGCTGCTGGGTCAGTGTGGTGCTCCATCCGATGCACCGCAGCCGACCAGTCGCCAGGATGCGACAGTCGCCCCACAGACGGCTACGCTGGCGCGTCCCACAACGCCTGACGCACCTCAGCCTGCGGGGAGCGCGCGGACACCACGCTATCCGGTCGGTGATCCATCCTACATCGATATCGTCGTGTCGCCCGCTGGCGATGATAGCTACGATGGTGCGGATGCAGGCTCGGCGGCACGGCCGTTTCGCAGCATCCAGCGCGCTTGGCGCACCGTTGAGCACGGGGCCGACGATCTGCGGCGCCATGCGTATCGCATCCTGCTCCAGCCCGGCGAGTATTGTGGTGCTTACCTTGATCGCGAGAGTGCCGAGCAACGGAGTGGTGGTACCCCCGAGACACCATTGCTGATCACATCGGCGGATCCTGCCAATCGCGCACGGATCGTGTTTCACAACGATGTTGAGGGATGTAATCGCGCAAACATCACGATCTTTCAGGCCGACTACGTGTATCTCATGGATTTCGATATTCGCCTCGACCGTACCTGGGGCGATGTCCCGGTGGATGCCTCAACTGGCGATGGCTTTCAATGCGAACGCTGTCGGCATCTGCTGCTGCGAAACATGCATATCAGCGGGTTTTTCAGCGAATCAGACTACAGCCAGACCGAGACGATCAAGCTGAATCAATCAGAACATGTCGACATCGAGGATAGTGAGATCTCGGGTGGTGGCGACAAC
>CAIQIY010000397.1 GCA_903871975.1 uncultured Chloroflexota bacterium
CAGCCGCCCCGAGGCCAACGGGCTGTAGGGAATCACGCCGATGCCCTCGGCGCGACACAGCGGCAGCATCTCGCGCTCCTCTTCGCGGTAGATCAGATTGTAGTGGTTCTGCATCGACACAAAGCGGCTCCAGCCATGGCGCTGCGATACATGCAGCGCACGCTGGAACTGCCAGGCCCACATCGCCGATGCACCGATGTAGCGCGCCTTGCCAGCCCGCACCACGTCGTTGAGCGCCTCCAGCGTCTCTTCGATCGGCGTCTGCGCATCCCAGCGGTGAATCTGATAGAGATCGACATAATCAGTCTGCAAACGCATCAGGCTCTGGTCGATTTCGTGCAGGATCGCACGGCGCGACAGGCCAGCGCCATTCGCGCCATCGCGCATCCGGCCGAACACCTTGGTAGCGATCACAACTTCGTCGCGGCGTGCGAAATCGGCCAGCGCGCGGCCGAGGATCCGCTCGCTCTCGCCAAGCGAGTAGACATTGGCAGTATCGAAGAAGGTGATGCCGAGGTCGAGCGCGTGCTTGATCACCAGGCGGCTGTCGGCTTCGCCGAGCACCCACTGATGGACCCAGCGCTCCGGGTCGCCGAATCCCATGCAGCCAAGGCAGATGCGTGACACCTCGAGGCCAGTGGTGCCGAGTCGGGTGTATTCCATCGGACGTCCTCCATGCAGCAGCGGGCACGGCGTGCCACGACCGAGTGATTGTAGCGGTTCTGATGAACCGTGCATACAGCATGGGCCGCATAGGCTGTGCGAGCATGGCGTGACGGCGTTGACGCACTGCAGCCCGTCATGCCGCAGCGCCGCCCTGCGTGTGCCGTGGATGCCGTCACGCTCGGTCGGCGCCCATCACACCGGCAGGCCGCAGCGCCCATGCGCGCCACAGATGCGATCGCCCGCCGGCGAACAGCGTGCGGGGCATCGCGTCGTCACAGAACGGTTGGCGAAGTGCCGCGTGCTGTTGCCCGGTCGATCGCTATTGCTCAGCCACGCGCTGGCGTGCAGACCGTCGTGGATTCGTGATGGAGCCTGCGCACCTGCTGCACGCCGTGCACACCGGCATGAACACGGTGCTGCGGTGCAGCGCCGCCCGCGTACAGCTGGGACCATCCCGAGCGCACACACGGGGATCTCAAGCGGCTGACCAGCCGCGGCCCGCGGTGCGCGACCGTTCGCTGGCACACTGCCGGCGTGACACGCGTAGCCGTGGGCAGCCGACGTGGTTCTGCGCCCGAAGTGGCGGCGGCCCTGCGACACCGACGGCGCGGTTTGCATCAGATGGGCCTGGCGTGCTATAGTCGCGGTTCAGTGATGGGCGACGAGGAGCGCGTGGTGGCACTCGACGATCCGATCCCAGAGCTCTTCTCCAAGCAGGGTGCCGTCATCGCCGAGCTCGCCGGCGCCTTGCTCGGGCAACAACTCGGCGAGCGCACCGCCGGTGTCGTCGCCTACGCGCGTGCCTTCGACGCCGGCATCGGCACGGTACAGGGCGCCCTCGAGCACCTGCAGCATCGCGGCGCCGCGCGGTTCGACACACGCGGCCGGCTCGGCAGCGTCCTCGTCGACGCCGATCGACCGCTGCTCTGGCGCATCGCACGCCAGCGTGCGGTGCGGGGCCTGTTGCCGCTGCCCTATTCACGGCGGCTCGCCGGGCTGGCCACCGGTGTGCGGGCGCAATTCGAGGCACACCGCACCGATCTCGACATGCGTTATCTGGGCGGTGCACCCGCACGCCTGGCAGCGCTCGCCGACGGGCGCTGCGACTGGGTCATCGTGTCGCAGTACGCCATCGAGTGCGCCGGCGCCGGCGGTGATGCCGTGCTCAAGCTGGGCGCAGGCAGCGCGCTCGGCGAGCCCGTCCTGTTGGCGCGCCACAGCATCAGCATGCTCAGCGACGGCCTGCGCATCGGTGTCGACCCGCACTCGCCCGATCATCAGGCGCAGGTCGAAGCGGCGTGTCGTGGCTACGCCGTGATCCCGATCGCGATCGACTACGCCCGCGGCCCGGCATTGCTGCGCGACGGCACCATCGATGCCACCATCTGGAGCCACGAGGACATCCCTGCCGATCTGCCCGGATGCCGGATCATCCCGCTGGCACCGGGGAGCTGGCCGGCCGCGACATCCGAGGCCATCATCGTCACGCGCAGCGGCGACCGGGCATGTGCGTTGTTGTTGCTCGGCATCCTCGACGCGGTCCGCATCACACAGACCCAACAGGCGGTTCTGCTGTTCGAGCAGGCGCCGGCGTACTGAGATTCCGCCGCGGGCCGTGCCGGTGCAGCCGGTGCGGTGTCGGCGGCCCCGAACGCTACGGTACACGGCGTTGCACCCGCGTAGGGCGCACATCATGGCGCGATACGGTATGATTGATGGACACGAGGCGCCGCGCGCCGCCGCACACACAGCCAGGAGGCACCGATGCGACTCTCGCCCGCCAAAATCGAGCAACTCGCCGCTGATCTCATCGATCAGCTCGCCGACATCGACGGTATCCTGTTTCGTGCCGACGATGCCACGTTGCGGCTCGCCATCACCGCCATCATGACCGACGAATTGCAGGTGGAAGAACGGCTCGACGCCGAGATTCACCGCATGCTCGAGAGCCACAAACACGAGATCGCGATGCAGCGGCTGAACTACAGCGATGTGTTCAAGCGCACCAAACAACGGCTCACCCGCGAGCGCCGCATCGTGCTGTAAGCCAGCATATCAGCGCTCGTGGTGATCAGTCACGCTCGGGGCGGCGTCGGCACCACCTCCGCCGACGCGGCTTCGCGCTGCAGTGCCTCCAGCTCCTGGTGCAGGATGCGCCGTGCCACCGCCACCGAGGTGGCATACGTCGGATCCATGCCGAAGTACGACAGGTTGCGCGCACCCAGATTATGCCCCTTGCTCGCGGGCGTATCCGAGGCGTAGTGCAGGA
>CAIQIY010000398.1 GCA_903871975.1 uncultured Chloroflexota bacterium
CCGACGTCGACGACCTGCTGCCAGACCAGGGGCGGATACAGCTCGGCCGCCACCGAGAGCACCATGCAGATCAGGCCGAGCGTGATCGTGCGCCGGTAGGGCGTCGTCAACTGGTACAGCCGCCGGACAACATCGGGCTCGGGGTCGGACTGGGTCACGGAATCTCCTTCCGGCGCCGTTGTGGTATACTTGTGGCATGATACGGTCATGGCGCTCGTTCAATTATACCCTGCTCGGTTGTGTCGTCGTGCTGATCGCCTTCAGCCTGGCGATGGTCTACAGCGCGACCGCGAATGTCCCCTACACCCAGGGGTATTTCTCGCGACACATCGTCAACATCATCGTCGGTACGATCGTCATGGTCCTGCTGACGGTGCTCGACTATCACGCATTCGAAGCCTGGGTGCTGCCGCTGTACCTCGCCACCCTGGGCGCCCTCGGCGTCGTCCTCGCCATCGGCCAGGTCAGCTCCGGCGCACAGAGCTGGCTGGACTTCGGCATCCGCACCTTTCAGCCATCCGAGCCGGCCAAGATCCTGGTGATCGTGGCGCTGGCCGCCTTCTGGGCCCGGGCCGAGCGCGACGCCGGCACATGGCGCATCTTCGTGCTGAGCCTGGTGCTCGCGGGCATTCCGACGCTGCTGGTGTTCATTCAGCCCGACTTCGGCACCGCCATGGTGCTGTCGTCGATCTGGATCCTGATGGCCTGGAACGCACGGTCGCGCTGGTGGCACCTGCTGATCCTCGCGCTCGCCTCACTCCCGGTCGGCTGGTATGGCTGGAACGAAATCCTGCAGGACTACCAACGCACCCGGTTGCTGATCTTCATCGATCCGCTGCGGTTCGATCCCGATCTGAAGGAAGGTGCCTGGAACATCATCCAGGCGCTCACCGCCATCGGCTCGGGCGGCATGTTTGGCCAGGGGTGGACGCGCGGCATCCTCAGTCAGGGCAACTACCTGCCGGTGCAGTACTCCGATTTCATCTTCGCCGTGACCGGCGAGGAGCTGGGGTTTGCCGGCGCGACGCTGCTGCTGATCTTCCAGCTGGCGCTGATCTGGCAGGCGCTCAGCATCGGCGCCGAAGCACGCGATGTCTTCGGCCGGCTGATCGCCACCGGCATCGCGGCGATGTTCATCTGCCATGTGTTCGTCCATGTCGGCATGAACATGAGCATCATGCCGATCACCGGAATCCCGCTGCCATTCGTCTCGTACGGCGGCAGCTTCACGCTCACCTCGCTCGCGGCGATCGGGCTGCTGCAGAGCATCGCCCTGCGCCGCGCCCGCATCGTGTTCTGAATCGCTGCCGCCGGATCGCAGGCCTGGGTCGCCCCCGGGTGCCGCGGCGCCTCGGGCGCGTGGCCGCATTCGTGCGTCCACGCCTGCAGCGCGTGGCCCGACCTGCAGCGTCGTGCGGCAAGGCCAGCAGCCGGTGTGACGCAACAATCTGCACCGCCACCCCGTCGTAGCTGCCGAGTGGGCGCTGCACGCATGCGCCCGGACGACAGACGACGGCGAGAGGCATCATGATGGACCAGCGGCTGCGACGAAGCCTTACAGAACGGATGCTCGCGGGGATCTGCGGCGGGATCGCGATCTACCTGCGAGTCGATCCGGTGATCATTCGGTTGGTGTTCATTCTGGTGACGATCAGCACCGGCATCGGGTTGTTGCTGTATCCGCTGCTGTGGATCGTGATGCCAGCCCCCGATGCCGCCAGCGAGGCGGCCGCCCGCACGCCCGCGCCACCGCCACCGGCGACCGGTGCCACCATCCAGCTCGATCCGGCCAGCGTGGCGCAGCTGGAACGCGGTGCACCATCGCCCCGCTCGCGCATCAGCTGGGTCGGCATCGCCCTGCTGGGCGTCGGCAGCACGGTTCTGGCGCGCGAGCTGGGCATCCGGCTGGAGATGCTGCTGCCGGTGGTGCTGATCACCACCGGCATCGTGCTGCTGCTGCGCCGCTGAGCCCCGGCGCTGCACGACCAGCGCGCGCCGCAGCGCCTGGGGTATAATTGGCCAGCGATCGGGTGAACCGGGCGTGCGTCGCACTGCCGCGCGGCCCACGGAGGAATTGCTGGCGATGACGCAGAAGCAGATCGGATATGACCGCCGCGCGTTGCTGATCGACGGGGAGCGCACGCTCTTGCTCAGTGGCGCCATCCACTACCCGCGCAGCACGCCGGCGATGTGGCCCGAGTTGATCCGCCGCAGCCGCGAGGCCGGGCTCAACACCATCGAGACGTATGTCTTCTGGAACCTGCACGAGGCCGAGCGTGGCGTCTACGACTTCAGCGGCCGGCTCGACCTGGTGGCATTCTGCCGCGAGGCCCAGCGCCAGGGGATGCACGTCATCCTGCGCATCGGCCCATACATCTGTGCCGAGATCAATTTCGGCGGCTTTCCCGCCTGGCTGCGCGACATCCCCGGCATTCAGTTCCGCACGCTCAACGAGCCGTTCATGGCCGAGATGGAACGCTGGGTGCGCTGGCTGTGTGCCTACCTCGATCCATTGTTCGCCGGCAACGGCGGGCCGATCATCCTGGCGCAGATCGAGAACGAGTACGGGCTGATCGCCCCGACCTACGGCGAGACCGGCCAGCGCTACCTCGGCTGGGCGATCGAGCTCGGCCGCTCGATCGAAGTCGGCGTGCCGTGGGTGATGTGTGTCGGCGGCATGCCCGGCGCGATCGAGACGATCAACGGGTTTTATGGCCACGAGATGATCGATGACCACCATGCCACCCACCCCGATCAGCCGTCGCTCTGGACCGAGAACTGGCCGGGCTGGTACGACCTGTGGGGCTATCCGCACCACACCCGTGCGCCCGAGAACGTGGCCTATGGCGTGGCGCGCTTCATCGCCGCCGGCGGCACCGGGGTGAATTACTACATGTGGCACGGCGGCACCAACTTCGGCCGCGAGGCGATGTACCTCCAGACCACCAGCTACGACTACGACGCGCCGCTCGACGAGTTCGGCCTCGAGACGACGAAATCGTGCCATGCGGCGGCATTGCACCGCGTGGTGCTGCGCCACGCGGCGACGCTGCTCGGCGCCGAGCGTGCCGTGGCCACGCCGCTCGGCGACGGCCTGATCGGGTATCGCTACGCGCATGCCGGCCACGTGGTGC
>CAIQIY010000399.1 GCA_903871975.1 uncultured Chloroflexota bacterium
CCGCAAGCGCTGCCGCCGGCGTGCAGTCATGCACGCCACCCACGATGCTCCCGGCCGGTCGTGCCGGCACCGGCGCTTCCTGCCACGCTGGGGTCTGGTCGTGTCGTGTCTGCCCGACACCACGGCCCGTCCGGTACGCGCGATGCCGCGTGCCGGTCACACCCCGGAGGCTGTCATCGAGTGCGGCGTGTCGATCCGCGGGCTGCGCGGATCATCGAGCCGATTGAGCACGTTCCAGCCGTTGTGCCTGGCGCGCGGCGCTGGGTCGGCTCCGGTGTGTGCGACGTGGCGCGACAATCGGTCGTGATGCAACGTCGCCCGCTGTAGGCATTGTGCTTCAGTGGTGATCAGCCCGTCGCGTTGATCGAGCGTGAGACACCTGAGCACTACGCCAATATGTGGCCCGGGGCCGGTGCCGAGGTGCGCGACCAGCTGCTCACCCGTGATGGGTGGCTGCGATTGCTGCGCCGCGTGCCGGATTGCGTGGTGATGGTGCAGGATCCATGCGTGCCAGTCGTCAAGATCTGGCACGTGATGCCGCAGCAGCGGCGTCATCGAGGCTGGGTTCCGGCCGCGCTGGTCAGCTTCGGCGATCGACGACAGCAGATACAGGGTTGACGAACCACCATCGGGGTAGACCTTCGGATTGCCGCTGCGTAATCGTCGTTCGAGTGATCTGATGGCCTTGTCCTGCGGGATCCCTTTGCGAACGTTTTGCCACATGATTGGTGGATTCATGTGTTCTGCCACCAACGGCAAGACACGGCGCGTGATCGATGGGTCGCGAAAGGCACGATCCAGGAATGCTCGGGCGATCGGCACACCCTTGGATTCGTGGCCGCGCGACGTGATTCTGCCGTCAATGACACACGTCGTGTCCGGTTTGCCAATGTCATGACACAGTGCGCCCAGCACCAGGAGCAGCCTGTCGTCGTCGTCCGGGCTCAGGGCGCCTGCGCCGATCTCTCGATCTGCAATGCTGGCGGCGGCGTCGACAACCTGCAGCGTGTGCTGCCAGACATCGCCTTCCGGATGCCATTCCGGTTCCTGCGGGGTGCCAGCCAGCGCATCGATCTCAGGCCAGTGTCGCGCGATGAGGCCCATTCGGCGCGCGCGCTCCAGGCCGGCTGAGGGGTAAAGGTTGTTCACGAACAATGATTTCATGACATCAGCGAAGGCTTCGTCGGTCCATTCGTCCAACATGGCCTGGAATCGGGCGACTGTCGCTTCGTCCGTCGCATCATCGCCCGGTTCGATCCCATGAAGAATGAATGCAGCCATCGTCTCGAGATTATGTGCAGGAACATCAGTATTCACGACATCGATTCCTTCCGACGGATGGTGATCAGCAGTCAATGCCATGTCTGGATCGATCACTCCGACGCGATCAGTGATCGCACCACCATGGCGAGCCAAGCTGGCGCAGCGCGCTGAACATCGGCAACGCCATCGCACCTCGCTGAGTCGCGCCGCAGTGCCAGCACCGCATCACAAGCAGCGGTGTGAATCGCAATCAAGCGGCTCCAGGCATCGACCCCAGTGCGCACGAGCACGGCCGAGCGTAGCGACCGGCGACAGCAGCGTTGTGGGAGTATCGCGGCGGGGCACTGCATCGAGTCTACCATGAACCATGGCAGCATGGGGGCTTGCGACATGGCAATATCGTCAGAACGCGGTTGACGGCTGTCGCGACATCGTAGGCGCAGTGATGCGGTTCCGCGCCGCGCCATCGACACAATCACGCAGCATGATCATGCGCTGGCCACCCATCGTGTGCGCAGCTGGCCCATCACACGGCGGTGCGGATACGGCCAGCCAGGGTCACAACAGGCCGCGCCGGGGCGCGGTCGGCAGGCCCGGGCACTGCTGCCGGGTGGCTGCCCCACTCAATGCGCTCAGCCCACCACGGGCACGAATCACTTCGTGAGCGGTTGCAGCGCCTGGCCGTGCGTTGGCAGCTCGGGGGTGTATTGATACGCCGGTTCGCGCTGCTGCCGGCGCAGAATGCGAATGATCTCGCGCCAGGTTGCGAGCAGGCCATTGGGCGTCGGTGGCAATTCGTGCCGGATGGCCCGGTGCAGGCGCGCCAGCCGATAACACGGCACACCGGCATACATATGATGCTCGATGTGGTAGTTCATGTGCCAGTAGAGAAACTGCACGATCGGGTTGAGATAGATGGTGCGGGTACAGAGGCGGAAATCTTCCACTTCATCGCGTAAGCCGACATGCTGGGTGTTATTGCACAGAAACAGCAGCAGTCCGCCATAAAACGGCGCAAATGTACACAGAACCGGCAGCATCCACCAGCCAGTGACGAATGCCTGGGCTATGATCAGACCATGACCGACAAGCAAGATACGCGCCCAGCCGAACAGTGCTGCCGCAGATTCGCGTTTCCCTTCGGCAAACAAGATGCGCTGCCACTCATTCTCGAAGATTCCGCAGCTCAGCGTGATCCAGCTGCGGAATCGTTCGAAGACGCCGATCGGGTTGACGAATGCGGTCTTCAAAAAGCTGTTCAGCGTAATCGAGACAGGCAGAACCACTTCCATGTCATCGGGCTGATGGAGCGTGTATTTGTGGTGCTCCTGGTGGCTGGCCCAGAAATAGACATGATTGAACCCGCCGAGGAAACTGAACAGGTAGAGGAACCAGCGATTGAGCGCACGTGTCTTGAAGACAGTGTTATGGCACAACTCATGGAAGCCATTGAGCAAGAAGGCATAGACCGTACCATGCAGAAACAGGCATGGCGCGAGCCACCACCAAGCCTGCTGCGCGGCAGCAACCCACGCCAGGGCGCCAGTCGCCACGACGATGCCGAGGTGTCCGAGCGTCTGCGCGAAGCCCCAGGCATCGCTGCGGCGGTTCAACTCGGCCAGCACGGCCCGATCGAGCGGAACACGGTACCAATGCAGCTTGCTCTGCGCGATTGGTTCGCGGTGCAGTTCGGTCACGACACCCTCCTGGCAGCTGGCGGCATACACGACCCCATCATTCTGTCACAGCGAGGGCCATGAGTCAATCGCCGAGTGATTCGGGACAGGGCCAATGCACCATCGCGGAGCGGTACCAGCATGGGGCGTGGCCTCGCTGCGCGTGCAGGGGCAACGAACATGGCCGGCAAATCGGCAGCCACCTGGGGCGTGGCCTCGCTGCGCGTGCAGGGGCAACGAATCGGGCCGCTCGCGTGCCACCGCTGGCGCTTCCGGTGTTGACATTGCACCAGCCCCGAACCGCAGCCGATTCACGGTTGACAGTCTGTCCCTTTCCGGATACAATGCCGATGCGTCAGTTGACTGCAGGTGTGACATGCGACAACGCCGACCAGCCATCAGCATCCTTCTCGTACTTGTAGTCCTCCTTGAGGGCTCATTGGCGTTTGGGGGGTAGCTGACGGGTGAAACGACGCGCGACCGACAGCCCCTCCCGGATCCGGGAGGGGCTGGTTGTTTCTCGGCAGGCCGATGGGATGCGACGAAAGGGGACGGGTGATGCTCGAGCGTCTGAAGGACTGGTTCGGTCGATTGCTCTCGCCACAGCGTCTCGCTCCGGCACCGGTGCCCATCCCCACCGGGCGGCGACCGCGGCGGCGCTGAACGCACTACAGGGTGGCGGAACATCGCCACGAGGCGTGCCGGTCGCGACCGATGTCGTTCGCAGCCAGCAGTGAGATGGACGATCTTCGACGGAGGGGAGAACGACGATGTCTGAGAAGCGAACCGGGGCCCAGATCATGTGCGAGGTGCTGATCCGCAACGGCGTCGACGTCATGTTCGGCATTCCGGGCGGCGCGATCATGCCGTTCTACTATGCGATGTGGGAATACCGCGACCAACTGCGGCACGTGTTGTGCCGCCACGAGCAGGGCGGCGGCCACGCTGCCGAAGGATACGCACGCGCGACCGGCAAGCTCGGCGTCTGCATCGGCACCAGTGGCCCGGGGGCGACCAATCTCGTCACCGCCATCGCCGACGCGATGATGGACAGCACGCCGTTGTTGGCGATCACCGGGCAGGTGGGCAGCCACGTGCTCGGCAAGGACGCCTTCCAGGAGACCGACATCACCGGCATCACGATGCCGATCACCAAGCACAACTACCTGGTGAAGCGCGTCGAGGACATCGCCTACACCATGTCGGAAGCGATCCACATCGCCACAACCGGCCGGCCC
>CAIQIY010000400.1 GCA_903871975.1 uncultured Chloroflexota bacterium
ACACACCACCATGACGATGTGATGATCGCGTGTTGTGCGACACACCAGGCACGATGCAGCTCCGTGAGTCATTGACTGAGCCGTTCGTACCACGGTGGTGGCGTGCGTCTGGGCACACAACCCGCTGTGGAGCGCCACACGCCACCCTGCGTGCCAATCCACTCGCACTGCACAATTCCGCGACACAAGCCTCACCACCACCATACCACCCCCGCCACAACCGGATATACTATGGATGATTCCGATCAGCTGCGTACGACCACGAGTCGTTGGATGCTGACGCATGCACCAGAGGATATGGCCCGATGCAGTCATCGCTCTCTTCCTCGCCGTCGGTTGGCCGCAGCATGACACCACCGCGCCGGCGACTCTGGCGACGAGTCGTGCGCTGGTCGTTCCTGAGCACATGCGCGCTGCTCGTGCTCGGCGCGAGCGCCATCGCGTGGGTCCAGTCCAGCATCGCGCCACACCTGTACACCGAAGGCACCACAGTCCCGGCACGGCGCGTCGCGATCGTCTTCGGCGCCGGCGTACGGCCCGACGGTCGGCTCTCGCGCATCCTGGCACAGCGCGTCGATGCTGCCATCGCGCTCTACCGCACGGGCACTGTCGCGAAACTGCTGATGACCGGCGACAACGCGCAACCCGAGTACAACGAGGTTGCGGCGATGCGACGCTACGCCGTGGATCGGGGAGTGCCACCCGACGACATCACCCTCGACTACGCCGGATTCCGCACCTACGACAGCTGCGTGCGTGCCGTGAAGATCTTCGGCGTCGAGGCGGCAGTGCTGGTGACCCAGCGCTACCATCAGCCGCGTGCGCTGTATACCTGCCGCGCGGTAGGCATCGATGCCGTCGGGCTGGGCGTACCGGATTGGGAGATCTATCCGACCGGAATGATGCGCTTCTACACGCTGCGCGAATATGCCGCGATCCTGGTGAGCCTCGTCGAGGTACACATCACACACCCGGCGCCGCGCTTCCTTGGGCCATTCGAGGGCATCAGTTGATCACACGGTTGCCGCCGGATGCATCTCCTGCTAGACTCGTGCAGCGACCGATCAATCGACGGAGGATTCATGCGCGACTCACCGTTCCCCTGGCCCGACGAGCGCATCGCGCGCTACACCGCCCATCGCACCCATCGCGCACCGGCGATCGATGGTCGGCTCGATGATCCCTGCTGGCGCGCGGCGCCGCGTTCGCCACGCTTCGTCGATCTGATCCGTGGCACGCCGACCATTCATGCGACACAGGCGGCGGTATGCTGGGATGACCAGGCGCTGTACGTCGGGTACTGGGTCGAGGAGCCGTTCGTGCGCGCGGCACTCACCGAACGCGATTCGCTGATCTGGCACGAGAACGACGTCGAATTGTTCATTGCCGGCGCCGATGCCTACTACGAGCTCGAAATCAATGCACTCGGCACCATCTACGAAGTGTTCTTCATCTGGGACGCAGCGTTCGAGCGTGCCGGCTACGACGGCCTCGCCGAGTTCCGCCGCGATGCACCGGGCGTCGAACCATTCAACGGCGTGGGCTTCACAGCACATCCACGTGGTATGCGCACCGGCTACTGGAACTGGGACTTCCCCGGCCTGCGTGTGGCGGTCGCGGTCGATGGAACGCTCAACGATGATCGCGATCGTGATCGTGGCTGGACCGTCGAGGTGGCGCTGCCATGGGCCGGAATGGCGCCACTGGCACGCGGTGATGGCCGGGCATTGCCGCCGGTGCACGGCGATGTCTGGCGCATGGATTTCTCGCGGTTCAATGCGTATCGCGAGGCGGCGCCCGCCGAAGACTCGGGGGGCTGGGCCTGGAGTGCGCATGGCGCCTGGGATTCGCACATCCCCGAGGTGTTTCCGTACATCACGTTCTCGGATGAGCCGCTCGCCGATGTCGACGACGGCTCGTGAGCTGTGCCCGCATCTGCCATCAGACGGCACGCCGAGCGCGGATGACTGTCAGCGACAGCCATGCCGACTGGCGTGCGGCATGCCGGCACTGGGGCCGGATGGGCTCCGGCCAGGCACCACCGCTGAGTGATGAGCGCCAGCCACATGGCGATGCCCGGAAGCGACCAGCGCCGGCAGCCACCGGCTGCGGGGAGGAGTGATGGAACGCACGATCGGTATGGGCGTGATCGGTGCCGGCACCTGGGGCACACTGCACGCACGGACGTATGCGACGACGCCGGGTGTGCGGCTGGTGGCAATCGCCGACCTGGATCCGGCGCGTGCCGCGGCGGCCAATGCTGCAGCGGGCGGCATAGCCCACTGCTACACCGACTACCACGCGCTGCTGGCCGATCCCGCAGTGGATGCGGTATCGATCGTGTTGCCCGACGCGCTCCATCACGATGCGGCACTCGCCGCGGCCCGCGCGGGCAAACACATGCTGATCGAGAAGCCTCTGGCGACGAGCGAAGCACAGGCGCGTGCGATCATCGCCGCCGCCGAATCGGCCGGCGTCGTGCTGATGGTCGATTTCCATAATCGCTGGAGCCCGCCGTTTCATGCACTCAAGCTGGCGTACGATGCCGGTGAGCTCGGTGCGTTGCAGATGATCTCGTATCGCCTGAATGACACGATCTTCGTGCCAACCACGATGCTGCGTTGGTCGGCCCAGTCGAGCGTGGCCTGGTTTCTGGCGAGCCATTGCCTCGATACGGTGCTCTGGCTGTGTGATGCCCGCACTGGTGCCGATACGCCGACGCGCGTCTACTCGGTGGCGCGCTCGCGGTTGTTGCCATCGCAGGGGGTGGCAACACCGGATTTCTACCAAACGATCATCGAGTTTGCCTCGGGGCTGGTCGTCCACCTCGAGAATGCCTGGATCCTGCCGGAGGCAGCACCGTCGGTCTTCGAGTTGAAGTGCGAGGTACTCGGTGCGACCGGCGCGTACTACATCGACGGCTCGCTGCATGGCGCCCAGAAGATCGTCACGCGCACCACGTATCCCGATGCGCTGGTCGCGCCCACCGTCTTCGGCCGGCCGGCCGGGTTCGCCAGCGAGAGCATCCGCCATTTTGCCAGTGCGCTGCGCGCCGGTGAACGCCCGCTGGTCGATGGCCGCGATGGGCTGGCGGTGACGCGTCTGGTGCTGGCGATGGAGCAGTCGGCGGCGCAGGGTGCGCCCGTGGTGCTGGGCGATCTATGGCGCGACTGACGGCGCAGCCGGTTGCACAGCTCGCTGGTGTGCAGCGCGACGCGTTCGATGCCTGGATCGCCGGTATGACCATCGTCGAAGACCACGAGGATGGCCCGGGATTTGCCGCATGGATCGCCGAACACGCCACGACTGCCGGCGATGTCACCTGGGCATTCATCGACGATGGTGGCTCCATCGTGGCGACCGCCTCGCTGGTACGAATCGATCGTGAGCTGGTCGCACCGGCCGATGGCTGGGTGCTGGCTGGCGTCAACGTCGCTCGTGCCCGGCGCGGCCAAGGCAACGGCGCGGCGGTCGTCGTGTGGATCCTCGGTGAGATGCGCCGCCGTGCCGTCGAGGTGCAGCGGCCGCTGGTGGTGCGGTTGCAGGCCGATGATCCGACCGCCATCCGGCTGTATCGCCGCCACGGCTTCGTCGCCGATGATGCGCATCCTATGGTGTATTGGCTGCTCGTCACGCCGGAGAGACACAATCACGACGACGCAGATCGATGATGGCATGCGTGGTGCATGTGCATGGTGCGCCCGTCGCTCGACCTGCCACTCCAACCCGGTTGCCGGTACGGGCAGCACAACAACGTCGCTGCGTGCGGAGTACGAATGCCGTGTGGTCGGAAGATGGCCGCGTCGACCGTCCGGCAACGATGCGCTCGCACCGCACCGCTCGAGGATGAGCGCGCAGGCGTGGCTGCGAGCCCGGCCCGGCATGACGCACTGCCGGCATGATTATTCCATGTGCATGCATATGCCTGCCATTCATGTGCATCGTATGTATCGATTCATGAGTTGAGTAAAGTGTAATAACTGATGTTTTCATTGATAAAACGATTCTCTGTCTACTAT
>CAIQIY010000401.1 GCA_903871975.1 uncultured Chloroflexota bacterium
CGTCACCCTCGCCGGCGGCGCCGGGAGCCGTTGGACACAGGGTGCCGGCATCGTCAAGGCGATCAATCCGTTCGCGCGGCTGGCGGGCCGCCACCGCAGTTTCGTCGAGGTCCATCTGGCCAAGAGCCGGCAGGCGATGCGCCGTCATGGCGCCGCAGTGCCGCATCTCGTCACTACCAGCTATCTGACGCATGCCGCAATCGAGGCGTATATCGCCGACCATCCGACGCTCCGGCCGCTCCGCGATGCCGGGCTCCTCGTGCTCTCGCCCGGTCGGGCCGTCGGCCTGCGCCTGGTGCCGATGGCGCGCGATCTGCGCTTTGCCTGGGAAGAGACGCCGCAACAATTGCTCGATGCCCAGGCACAGAAGGTTCGCGACAGCCTGCATGCGGCCCTCATCGCCTGGGCGCGCTCCGCTGGCGAGGGCCGCGATTATACCGACAACCTGCCACAGCAGGTGCTCAGCCCAGTCGGGCATTTCTTCGAGGTACCCAATCTGCTGCGCAACGGAGTGCTGGCACGCCTGCTCGACGAGCGGCCACAGATTCGCTATCTGCTGCTCCACAACATCGACACCGTCGGCGCTGCCCTCGATGCCGGGCTGCTCGGCGTGCACATCAGCCGCGGCGATTGCCTCACCTTCGAGGTGACGCCACGACGCATCGATGATCGGGGCGGCGGCCTGGCGCGTGTCGATGGCACGCTGCGGCTGCTCGAAGGGCTGGCGATGCCGCGCGAGGCCGACGAGGCTGCGCTGTCGTACTACAATACGCTGACGACCTGGATCGATATCGATCAGCTGCTGGCGATTGCCGGGCTCGATCGCACCACGCTGCACGATCAAGCACGAGTCGCTGCGGCGGCGCGCGCCCTGGCGGCGCGCGTGCCCACCTACATCACGCTGAAGGACGTCAAAAAACGCTGGGGCCACGGCCAGGAGGACGTCTTCCCGGTGGCACAGTACGAGAAGCTGTGGGGCGACATGACGGCACTGCCCGAAGTGGCGTGTGGCTTCGTGGCAGTACCACCGCATCGTGGCCGCCAGTTGAAGGAACCCGCGCAGCTCGATGCCTGGTTGCGCGATGGTTCGGCTGCCTTCCTCGAGACGATCACCGATTGGGAGTGACCGATGTACCGTCAGCCATTGCGCTTTCCCGCTGGATTCCTCTGGGGCACTGCCTCGAGCGCCCATCAGGTCGAGGGTGACAACTGGCGCAATCAGTGGTGGGAATGGGAGCAGCGCCCTGGCGCAATCTGGCGCGGCGATACATCGGGCGCAGCGTGTGGCTGGTGGCACGATTGCGAGGCAGATTTCGACCGGATGCAGGCATTGGGCACCAACGCGCATCGCCTGTCGCTCGAATGGAGCCGCATCGAGCCCGAGGACGGGCACTTCGATGCGGCGGCGCTGGCACGCTATCGTGCGATGCTGATCGGCCTGCAACGCCGCGGTCTCGTGCCCATGGTGACATTGCATCATTTCACCGAACCACAGTGGCTGGCACGCCGCGGTGGCTGGCGCCATCGGGCGACGCCCGAACGCTTCGCCCGATTCGTCGATGTGGTGCTGCACCAGCTCGGCGACCTGTGCAACCTCTGGTGTACGATCAACGAGCCGTCGGTGTATGCCGTGCTGGGCTACGCGCTGGGGGTTTGGCCACCCGGCGTGCGCTCGTTGCCGGCCAGCATTCACGTCGTCCGTCAGCTGCTGCGCGGTCATCGGCACGCCGTCCAGGTGATTCATGCCCATGGCACGCACCACCAGGTCGGGCTGGCACACCACACGCGCATCTACGATCCGGCGACGCCCGGCAAGCGCGACGTGCTGGTGTCGCTGCTGTACGACTTCTTCGCCAACGGTATCGTGCTGCGTGCCCTGGGTGGGGCGTGTGATTTCATCGGGCTGAACTACTACAGCCGTGACCATGTGTCGTTCGATGCCCGTGCACCGCATCGGCTGTTCGCACGCCGCTTCATCCCCGAGCGCTTCGCCCGCAGCGACCTCGGTGTGCTCGGCGAGCCGTTCGGCGAGATCTATCCCGCCGGCATGGAGCGGGCACTCCGCCGCCTGTGGCACCGGCTGCGCCTGCCCATCTACATCACCGAGACCGGCCTGCCCGATGCGCACGACCAGCAGCGGCCGCGCTTCCTGATCGAGCATCTCGCCGCCATCCATCGCGCCTGCGCTGCCGGCGTCGACGTGCGCGGCGTGTTCGTGTGGACGCTGGTCGACAACTTTGAATGGGCCGAAGGCTGGGGCCAGCGGTTCGGGCTATACGCGCTGGATCGCGCCACCGGTGCGCGCCGGCTGCGGCGCTCGGGTGCGCTCTATGCCGCGATCGCCCGCGCCAATGCCTGCCCCCCGCCCGGCACGCTCTGAATCAGGCCACATGGCACTGAACGAAAGGTCTTCATGGCGACCATGCCAACCGACACGCTGACGTCCCGCGAGCTCGCCATCGTCACCGTCGCCCGCCTCGTCCTGACCGTCGCGTTTCGTGTGCTCTATCCGTTGTTGCCGTTCCTCGGCGGTCATCTGCAGGTCGATCTGGCGCTGGTCAGCACGCTGGTGACCATCCAGCTGCTCGCCGGCCTGCTCAGCCCGCTGGCGGGCATGCTGGCCGATGCCTACGGCGAGCGGCCGCTGATGCTGGCCGGACTGGCGATGTATGTCGCCGGTACCCTGGTATGCGCCATCGATCTGGGATTCACCGGCTACCTGGTCGGCTACGTCGGTGTCGGCATCGCGCTGGCACTCTTCCAGCCACCCTCCACTGCGTATCTCAGTGCCCGCTCGTCGTACGCGCGCCGCGGCCGGGTCATCGGCATCGCCGAGCTGTCCTGGGCGGGCGCCGCGCTGCTCGGCGTCTACCCGCTGATGCTGCTGGTCGAGGCGAGCGACAGCGTCGCGCTGGTGTACTGGATCCTGAGTGGCCTCGGCCTCGCGGCGCTGCTGCTCGTCTGGCGCGGGCTGCCGCCGACGCCGCGTCACGCCGCGACACAGGTGCGCATCGACTGGCGCGCGCTGGCTGCACCGAGTGCGCTGTTGATGCTCGCCTTCCTGGCCCTGGTGATGCTGGCCTACGACCTGTTTCTGGTGGCCCAGGCACCCTGGCTCAAGGACGAGCTGAATGTCACCGAGGCGCAGCTCGGCCAGCTGTTCGGTGTCGTCGGCGTGGCCGAGATGCTCGGCTCGCTGGGCGTCGCCTTCCTCGCCGATCGGCTGGGCAAGCGACGCTCGGTGCTGGTCGGATTTGCGATCACCGCCGGCCTGGTGCTGCTGCTGCCATTGAGCGCCGTCGACCTCTGGGTCGTCGCGGTGCTGTTCTTCGCGCTCTACGGCGTGATGGAGTTCGCGATCGTCGCTGCCATCCCGCTGATGTCGGCAGTGGCGCCGACTGCCCGCGGTACGCTGCTGGCGCTGAGTGTGATGGTCGTCGGCCTCGGTCGTGCGCTCGGCGCCCAGCTGAGCATTCCGGCGTATCAGCTGGCCGGCATGACGCTCAACGCGGTGGTGTCGGTGGTGCTGATCGTCGTGGCACTGGTGCTGGTGACGCAGGTGCGCGAACACGAGGCGGCGTAGCAACGGGAGCCTGGGCGGCGGCGCGTGCACCGGCTCCAGACGGCCCGATGCATCACGTCGCAGCCTGGGCGTCCGCCAGGCTCCGGCGCCGCCAGAATGTCAGGAGCTCGGCGATGATCTGTGGCATGGTGTAGCGCGGCTCCCAGCCGGTGTCGGCGCGTAGCCGCCGGTTGTCGCCCTGCAGGATCGGCTCGTCGACCGGCCGCAGGCGCGTCGGGTCGACGCGCACCTCGACAGCTACATGGCCCTGACGGCACACTTCGTCGACGATGTCGCCGATGCGGCTGGCGATGCCCGAACACAGGTTATAGACGCTCCCCGGACGGCCATGCTGCATCAGGGCCCACAATGCTCGGCTCACATCATCGATGTGGCTGAAATCGCGCCGTGGCTCCAGATTCCCGACCAGCAGCACCGGCGGCTGCAGGCCAGCCTCGATGCGCGCCATCTGACGGCAGAACGTCTGAATCGAGCAGCGGTCGCCCTGATACGGCCCGACATGATTGAATGAGCGCGTCACGATCACGTGCAAGCCGTAGCTGTCGTGATACTGCAAGCCCAGCAGCTCCTGGGTCACTTTGCTGACACCGTAGGGCGAACTGGGCCGGCACGGGTGGCTCTCGCTGATCGGCACGGCCGCCGGGTCGACTACGCCGTACTGCGCGCTTGAGCCGGCGATGTGAACCCGCGCCCGACTGGCGTGGCGCCGTACCGCCTCGAGCAGGTTGAGCGTCCCCTCGCCATTGACGCGCAGCGTCGCGACCGGAGCATCCCACGATGCGGCCGGGTAGCTCTGGGCTGCGAGGTGATACACGATGTCGGGTTGTGCGCCGGCGACCGCCCCCGCGACGGCAAATGGGTCCTCGATGTCGCCTTCGTGCAGCGTGACACGCTCGAGCACATCGGCGAGCGGGCGCACGTCGCTGCGCCAGCGTTTGAACAGATGGACGTCGGCCTGCTGCCCGACAAGAAACCGCGCCAGGGCGATGCCGACCGGACCGGTGGCGCCGGTGATCAGAACTCGCGGGTGCGTCACAGGTGCCTCCCGGTGCGATACCAGTAGCGATAGCATTCGCTGAAGCCCAGGGTGTGGTAGAGGTGCTGCGCGGTCACGTTGGCTTCATCGACCTGCAGGTAGCATGTGCTGGCGCCGTGCTGTGCCGCCCAGCCGCATAGCCCGGCCATCAGGCGCCGGCCATGGCCGCGGCCCCGCTGGGCGTGATCCACCACGACGTCGAAGATCCCCACCATGCTGCCATCGAGCACTGCGATGGCGCATGCCAGCGGATCACCGCTGCCGTCGCGCAGCACGGCGCGCAGGTGGGGGGTGGCGATGCGCTGCAATACGTCGCGGTGTGCTGCATGCCCACGGGCTGCCTGGCCCGAACAGGCCTCGTGGATTGCCAACCAATCGTCGAGCGGCGCGTCGGCCACGGTCGGCGCAGCAGCATGCTCGTCGGCAGTCAATGGTCGCTGCAGGACGCGCGCCCCGGGTGCGTGCCGGTAGCCCCGCGCTGCCAGCGCTCCATCGAGCTCGGTGGGCTGCGACGCCGCGTGCAGGCGAAAGACACAGGCCCCGCCACAGGCGCGGTAGAACGCCTCGGCGTCGGTGATCTGCTGCGCCAGATCGTCACCGTCGTGCCACGCGAGTGCACTCACCGAGTTGATGCGCCGACCAGCCTGGCCGTGGTGGTATTGCGCCAACCACCCCCCGATCGGCTGCCGGACGGCGGCCGACCAGGCGCGCAGCGCTGCCCGCTCAATGGCGTCGATCTCCATCGCCCTCCCCTTCCATTTCCATCACACGCGTGCGTGCCCCTACAATACCACACCACAACCGTGCGGCCGAATGCGCGTGGCTGGTC
>CAIQIY010000402.1 GCA_903871975.1 uncultured Chloroflexota bacterium
CACCTGCTGCACGCGCCGCAACCAGTGCCTCGCGGACATCGGCGCCAGTCTGTTCGGCGAATCGTGTGATGCGGACATGGGCAACCATGTCGGGCAACATGGCCCAGGTCACGCTCTCCAGCCGGATGGCTGCACGCGTGACGGTGATCGCGCGTGGCAATGCCTCGCTGTCGCGGCTCACCGTCATGGCGACATCGCTGCCGGCCGGGCCACGCAGCCGCGCGCGCAGCTCGTCGATGGTGATGCCTCGCACCGCGTCGCCATCGATCGTGAGGATCCGGTCGCCGGCGCGTAATCCGGCACGTTCCGCCGGCGAGCCTGCGAGCGGCTCGATGATCAGCGGTTGCCCATCCCGTACGTCGACATACGCACCGATGCCCTCGAATCGACCAGTGGTCTGCTCGCGGTCGAGTGCCGCCGCCGCCGGCGACAGGTAGCCGGTGTGTCCGCTGTCGCCGAGGCTCGCCAACATGCCATTGATCGCGCCTTCGGCCATCTGTGCCGGATCGAGGGCTGCCGGGTCGACGAAGTGGCGTTCGGCCAGGCGCCACGACTCCCAGAAGTCGGCGAGTGCAGCACACGCGACGGCATTCAGTGGACAATTGGTCGCAGTTGCACGTGCCAGCGCATAGCCACCCGCTCCGCCGAGCAGCACGGCCAGTGCGACCACCACGATCACCGAGCGCAACGCGACGGAGCGAACCATCGGGCGGGGGGGCAGATCAGTCATCGCAGGCACTCATCGGCGTTCGCACGCTGACCGCGCCACCAGTCGGCTGCCGTCATGGCACGCCGCCCCGCTGGCTGAACCACGCGCATGACCAGCCGCCCGGCTGCGGTCGCGATGCCCATGTCGGGCAGGACGCAGCCCGGTGGGGCGTCGGTTGGCGCCGGGTCGACGACGGCATCGAGGATGCGCAGTGGTGCACCGCGCCACAGACACCATGCGCCTGGCCAGGGGTCGTAGGCGCGTACCATGCGCTCGATCTGTTGCGCCGGCTGCTCCCACGAGATGCGGCCGTCGTCGCGCGTCAGCAACCGCGTGTACGTCGCGGCCGCCTCGTCCTGGGCCCGTTCGGTCATCGCGCCGCGCGTCAGCGCGTCGAGCGCCGCCAACAGCACGTCGGCCCCGAGCGTGAACAGGGCGTCGGTCAGCGGCCCGGTGCGGGCATCATCAGGCAGCAGCACGGTCGTCTGCGCGATGATGGGTCCGGCGTCCATCCGGCGCGTCAGGCGGATCAGCGAGACGCCAGTCGCCGCATCGCCGGCCAGAATGGCCGCGCTGACCGGCGCCGGCCCACGATAACGCGGCAGCAGCGAAGGATGGATGTTCAGGTAGCCGTGTGGCAGCAATGACAGGACGTCGCGCTGCAGGATCTCGCCGTAGGCGGCGACGATGCCGGCATCGGCGTGCGTGGCGGTGATCCAGTCGCGCATTGCGGCATCGCGCATGGTCGCCGGTTGCGCGACCAGCGCGCCGAGGCCCAACGCATCGGCCATGCGGCGTACCGGCGGTGCTTGTGGTTGCCCACCACGGCCGGCTGGCCGATCCGGCTGGGTGATCACGCCGACAATTGTGTGGCGGCCGTCGCGCACGATGCGTTCGAGCACCAGCGCTGCTGGCTGTGGTGTTCCGAGAAAGAGCAGACGCACGGTGACCCCCCCCCCGCCACTGTCGACGAGCGCCCCGCCGCCCGTCCCGGGATACGATGGAGTATAATACAATGTGTGCGCCGCTGCCGCGCCAGGACGTGCCGGCAGCCCGCGATCCGACCGACGACTTCGGGAGCCACGATGAATGCGCTCGTCTTCGATGGCCAGCTCCGCTTCGTGTGTGATCATCCTGAGCCGCCATTGACGAACGGCGAGGCGATCGTCGAGCCGCGGCTTGTCGGGATCTGCAGCACTGATCTCGAAATTACCCGTGGCTATATGCACTTTCATGGCATTCTCGGCCACGAATTCGTCGGTGTGGTACACGCATGCCACGATGCCACCTGGGTCGGCCGTCGTGTCGTCGGCGAAATCAACGCCGCCTGCGGCAACTGCCCGCGCTGCCGCGGCGGTGATCCCGCCCACTGTCCGGCGCGCACGACGCTCGGGATCGACCGGCGGCCCGGCGCGCTCGCCCAGCGCGTCAGCGTGCCAGTCGCCTGCCTGCATGCCGTACCCGACGAGCTCGCCGACGAGGCTGCCGTATTTGTCGAGCCTGTGGCCGCCGCCCTCGAAATCCTCGAACACTGTCACATCGCACCGAGCGCGCGTGTCGCCGTCGTCGGCGATGGGCGCCTCGGTGCGCTCTGCGCGCTCGCGCTGCGCCTGCCCGGCTGCGCCGTCGAGCTCGTCGGCCGGCACCCCGAGCGGTGGCCACTGTTCCACACCATGGGTATTCGCGCATGTGCCGCCGCCGACGTCAGCGATGCCGCATATGATGTCGTCGTCGACTGTACGGGGCAGCCGTCCGGCCTGGCGCTGGCCCGCCGCCTGGTACGGCCACGCGGCCGGCTGGTGCTCAAGAGCACGTATGTTGGCAGTGCCAACCTGGATCTGACGCGTCTGGTCGTCGACGAGATCCAGTTGATCGGATCGCGCTGTGGCCCATTCGCCGCGGCGCTACGCCTGCTGGCGAGCGGCCTGATCGATCCGACACCGCTCATCGCCGGGCGGTTTCCGCTGCACGATGGCGTCGCAGCCATCGCGGCGGCGCGGGGCGCCCTCAAGATCCTGGTGACACCATGACTGTCGGGGCCAGCACGCGAGAGGAGTACCGCATGCCAACCGGACCAGTCGGACCAGCCGAGGTCGTCGTCATCGGCGCGGCATGCCTCGACGTCAAGGGGCGCCTGCCGGGTGCCGCATTGGCGGGCACGTCGAACGCCGGTGCCGTACGCATCAGTGCAGGTGGATGCGCGCGCAACATCGCCGAGAACCTCGCCCGCCTCGGCGTGGCGACTGCGCTGTTGAGCGTGGCCAGCGGTGATGATCTGGGTACATCGATCGTGCGACAGACCGAGCGTGCCGGGGTCGACATGGATCATGTCCTGATCGATCCGGCGCAGCGCGCGGCGGCATACATCGCGCTGCTGGGTGATCACGGGCAGTTGCTGCTGGGTGTCGACGACACGGTCGCTGTCGAGGCGATTACGCCCGAGTACATCACGACTCACCGTCGGCTGCTCCAGGGAGCACGAATGGTGGTGATCGATGCCAATGTGCCGCTGCCGGCCGGGCGTACGGTGCTCGAGATCTGTGCCGCCGCCGATGTGCCGGTCGCGCTCGATCCCGTGGCCTATGGGCCGGCGCTGCGCTACCGCGATGCCATCGGGCAGTTCGCGCTGGTGGTGCCGAATCTCGTCGAAGCCGAAGTGCTCAGCGGCGTCACGATCACCAATGTCGATCAGGGCATCCGTGCGGCACGCGCGCTGGTGAACCGGGGCGCCAGGATCGCCATCATCACCATGAGCGCCACGGGGGTGGTCTATGCGACAGCGAACGCCAGCGGGCATGTGCCGGCACTGCAGGTGGAGATCGTCGACCCCACGGGCGCCGGCGATGCTCTGACGGCGGCGGTGGTCTATGCGCTGCTCAACGAGTTGCCACTCGACGAGGCGGTGCGGCTGGGGGTGAGTGCGGCGACGCTGACGCTGGACGCAGCCGAGACCGTCCGTCAGGATTTGTCGCTGGAGAGCCTGTATGCGCAGCTGGTGATCTGAACGACGTGGTGGCCGCCGATGGGCTTCGATGGGCTCGCTGGACTGGTTGCCATTGGCATGGCGCTGGCGCTGATCATCATGGCAGCGATGCGTTGGGGTGGCCGTGTCGCATCGCTGCTGGCCGCCGCACTGGCGGTGGCGTCGGGTGCCTGGTTGCTGCCGCGGGCTGTGCTGCACGCCACGCCATTCAGCGTGCTGGTCACACCGTTTGCTGGGGCCGATGGCGCGCCGGCCACCGCAGGGGCGCAGTTGGCTGTGCAGCTGGTCGAGCAGCTGCGAGCGCACGACATTCCGGTGCGACAGTCTGCGGTCGCGCCGCGCGACACCGCCCAGGCGTGGCAATGGGCTGCCGAGCACGCGGTTGATCTGGTGATCTGGGGCCGGATCGATGACAGCGGCGGAACGCAGCGGGTCGCCGTCATGCTCGCCTATCGGCCAGTCCAGCCCTTGCCGCAGACGCGTCGCCCGTCGATGGGGTGGCGGCTGAGTCAGCCACTGGCGGTGCCACTGGCGCCGCGGCCGGTCACGATCGAGCTGGCGCTGATGATGTGCCAAGGGCTGGCGTTCTACCATCGCGGTGCCGATGATGCTGCGGATGGCGTGCTGGCGTCACTGCTTGACCATGAGCCGGCGGCAGACGCGTTCGTGCCACGCTGGATTCGTGGCGCCATCGCGTGGGACCGGGGCGATGTGGCGGCGGCGCTCGTCGAGTATCGCCGAATCGCACCGGTCGACCCACAGCATGACGCGCTGGTGGCTGGAGCGGCCGGCGATGCGTTGAGCACTCTGAATGATCCCGCGGTGACCGCTGTGCTCGCACGGTCGGCGGCGGCGTTCGCTGCCGATGATGCCGGGGCCGTGCGCTGGGCGAGCGGCATGGCCGCCTGGCAGGCGGGCGACCTGATCCGTGCATACGCTGATGTGCGCGCTGCCTGGCAGGTGCTGGCGCCATCGGTTGATCTCGAACTCGCACTCAGCACACTCGCACGCGACACCGGCGACCTTGCCGGCGCCGACGCCGCGCTCCAGCGCGCGGTGAAGCTCGCTGATGGTGCTCCAGCCGGGTCGCTCGACGACCTGGCCGCGCAGATCTTGCGGCAGCGCATCGCCCTCGCGATGGCAATCCTCGATCTGGCGCGCAGCATCGACTCGGCCGGCCCCATCGACCTGGAATGGCTGGGCGCCAGTGCCGCCGATACCCGCCTCATCCCGCTCTGGCACGCGTTCGATCGCGTTGCTGCGACGGCGACGGAGCTGACACATGCCACCGAACGCCATGCGCTCGGTCGCGAGGCGGTCGCCGAGCCGATCGCCGCGGCGATTGCGCTGCGGCTGTCACAGCATGCGCACACGCTCGCCGACGAGAGCGTACGCTGGCGGGCGACGGTGGCGATCCTGCTGGCGGACGCACCCGCCGGCCGCATGCCGTGGTGGTCGCCGGTCGTCGATCGCCCATGGAGTGCCGCACGCGAACGCGAGCGTTTGCTGGCGAGCGCCGCACCTGCCGTCGATCGCGACGTGCGTGCCGCTGCCCTGGCCCAGCTGGCCGGCGACATGCCCGGCGCCATGGCGTCGCTGGAGGCGGCGGCGGCACAGGCACACGACGACCCGCGGGTGATCCTGATGCGCGCGCGTCTGGCGGTTGCGCGCGGGGCAGCCGCCGAAGCGGCCACGCTGCTCGATGCGGTGCTGGAACGCACTCCCGACCTGGCGGCTGCCCATGTGGCGCGCGGTGCGCTCGCGCGTCAGTCCGGCGATCTTGGCCGCGCACGCCAGGCGTACGAGTGGCTCGTGGTGCAGCGTGGCGATCGCCGCGCCGTGCTGGCGTTGGCCGAAGTGCTGCGGCTCAGCGGCGGCGTCGACGCGCTCGGCCGCGCCCGTGCGCTGGTGATTGGCCTGGCCGATGCCGGTGATCCCGATGCCCAGATCGAACTCGGCTGGATCGCCCTCGCGACCGGTGATCCGGCCGCGCCGGTCTGGGCTCGCCGCGCTGCCGACGGGCTCGGCGATGCTGGTGATTCGGTGCAGTGGTGGCACCTGGCCCAGCTGAATGGTGCACTCGGCCGCGACGACGCCGCGCGGACGGCTGCCGAGGCCGTGGTCGCACGGCAACCCGCGCATCTGGCGGCACACCTGATGCTCGCCGCCCTGGCTGATCCCGCCGATGCGACCAGGCACTATCGTGCGGCACTCGATGCCACGCGCGATGCTGATGCGCTGCTCGGCCTCGGCGACGAGCTGGCGCGACGTGGCGCAGCCGAGCCGGCGCTCGACGCCTATGGCCGCGCGTTGCGCGTCGCCGATGCGGCGACGACCACGATCCTGCATCGCCGTCGGGCCACCATGCTGCTGACGCTCGGCCAGATCGATGCCGCAGACCAGGCGGCCCGCGAGGCGGTGCGGCTCGCCGCCGACGACGCCAGTCGCACCGCCGCCGATCTGCTGCTCGCCGACATCGCCGTGGCGCGCGGTGCATTCGATCAGGCGATCACGGGCTATCGGGCGGTTCTCGCGCGCGATCCGGCCGCACGCGATGCCATGGTCGGCCTGGCCCAGGTCGCCGCTGCCCAGGGCGACTGGCCGACGGCCCTGTCCGAGCTGCAACATGCCCACGCCCTCGATCCGGCCGCCGGGTTGGTGCGGCGGCGCCTCGCCGAGGCATGGCTCGAGACCGGTGACGCCGCTGCTGCGCTCGCGGCGCTCGGGCCACTCCTCGATGGCCAGCCGGACGATTCTGCTGGCTGGACGCTCGCGGCGCGTGCTCAGCTGCTGCTCGGCGATGATGCCGCTGCACGCCGCAGCGCGGTGCGCGCCACCGAACTCGATCCACATGCCGCGGCGGCGTGGTGGGTGCTCGGCAGCATCGCGGTGCGCCAAGGCGACCGCACCGACGCCATCGGGCAGTTCCAGCGCGCGATCAGTGCGCCCGATCGCCCCGAACATGCCCGCTGGATCACCGAAGCGCGTCTGCAACGCGCACTGTTGGCACTCGATGCCGGCCAGTGGCGCACAGCGCAGGATGACCTCGAACGCGCCGCGCGGCGCGCGCCGCAGCGCGCCGACATCGCATTCTGGTTGGGGCGTGTATACTTGGCACAACACCAGTGGCGCGATGCGCGGGCGATGCTGCAGCACGCGGTCGCCTGTGCCGGCGGGAGGTATCCCGATGCACAGCTGGCACAGGCGCTCGCCGAAGAACGCGCTGGCCTGGTCGCCGAGGCCATCGAGACCTATCGTGCCGTCGTCGCGCAAGCCCCCGGGACATCCGGTGCTGCCGATGCGGCGCAGGCGCTGCGGCGTCTTGGCGCACCGTGATCGCCCTGAAGAGCAGGATGGGAGCCGTAACGATGGAACTCAGCGAGCAGGTGGCGCATCTTGCGCCGGTGTGGGCCCGGTATACCAACATCATCGTCGAACGCGGCGACGGCGCCACGCTGATCGCGACCGACGGTCGGCAGTATCTTGATTTCACCTGTGGCATCGGCGTCACCAATACCGGGCATTGCCATCCGGCCGTCGTCGCGGCCATCCGCGAGCAGGCTGGCCTGCTGCTGCATGGTCAGGCCAATATCGTCCACCATCAACCCATGCTGGCGCTGGTCGCTGCGCTGCGCGGCGTGCTGCCCGAGTCGCTCGATACCTTCTTCTTCAGCAATAGCGGCGCCGAGGCCGTCGAGGGTGCCGTCAAGCTTGCGCGCCAGGTGACTGGGCGCAGCAGCATCATCGCCTTCGAGGGGGGCTTTCACGGCCGTACTGCTGGTGCGATGGCGCTGACCAGCAGCAAGGGCACGTATCGCACCGGGCATGCGCCGTTGCCGTCGGGGGTCTATACCGCCCCCTATGCCGCTTGCCTCCACTGCGCTGTCGCACGCGCGGCCGGCCGCGATCCCGGTGCCATCTCGGCAGCTGCGCCACAGGCCGAATGCTGCGGCGAACCGCTGCGCCGCCTCGAGCACATGCTGCATACCCAGGTCGCGCCCGACGACATCGCCGCCATGGTGATCGAGCCGGTGATCGGCGAAGGCGGCTACATCGTGCCGCCGCAGAGCTTCCTGCAAGGGCTGCGACGCATCTGCGACGAGCATGGCATCCTGCTGGTGCTCGACGAAGTTCAGACCGGCTTCGGACGCACGGGCACCCTGTTTGCGTTCGAGCAATTCGGCATCGTTCCCGATGTCCTGATCATGGCCAAGGGGCTGGCCTCGGGTTTGCCGCTCTCGGCGATCGCGGCACGACGCGCGATCATGGGGCGATGGCGGCCGGGATCGCATGGTGGTACGTATGGCGGCAATGCCCTCGCGTGTGCTGCTGCCGTGGCGACCCTCCAGGTGATGCACGCCGAGCACCTGCCACAACGCGCCGCCACGCTTGGCCAGCTGCTCCGCGCCGAACTCATGGCACTGCGCGAGGACGAGACCGCGATCAGCGATGTGCGCGGGCTCGGTCTGATGGTCGGCGTCGAGCTGGCCGCAGCCGATGGCAGCCCGGCGGCGGCATTGGCGCGCCGGGTGTTGGCGCGCTGCCGCGAGGCTGGCCTGTTGCTGCTCAGCTGCGGCCCGTATGACAACGTCGTGCGCTTCATTCCGCCACTCGTCGTCGATGAGGCGCAGCTGCGCCATGCGGTACGGATCTTCGGTGCCGCATTGCGTGCCGGCTGAACGACGCCCCGGCAGCCTTGGCGCGCGGCCGGGCATGTGCGTCCGTTGCGCCACGGAATGCCCCGCACGACACGGATCATGCCCGGAGCCATGCCGCTCGGGTGGATGGTGCCGGCGAACACGATCACGCACACCACTCGGCTTGGCCTATGCCACGTGCCGAGGCGAGCGGTCTGCGCCGCCCCGGCATGGGGCGCTCAGCCTCCGAGGCGGCGCAGATCGGCGGCGACCATCCGCTCGACGAGCTGCCCGAGGCTCACCTCGGGGCGCCAGCCCAGGGTGTCCTGCGCCTTGCGTGGATCACCGACCAGCAGGTCGACCTCGGCCGGCCGGAAGAAACGCTCGTCGATGACGACGTGGTCGCGATAATCCAGGCCGACTGCACCGAATGCCAGTTCGCAGAAATGCCGCACGGTATGCGTTTCACCCGTGGCAACCACGTAGTCGTCGGGTCGCTCCTGCTGCAGCATCAACCACATCGCCCGCACGTAATCGCCGGCAAACCCCCAGTCGCGTCGCGCGTCGAGGTTGCCGAGCCGCAACTCGGTCGCCAGGCCGAGCTTGATGCGGGCGACGCCGTCGCTGATCTTGCGCGTCACGAACTCGAGACCACGGCGCTCGCTCTCGTGGTTGAACAGAATGCCCGATGATGCATGCAATCCGTAGCTCTCGCGGTAGTTGATCGTGATCCAGTGACCATACAGCTTGGCCACTCCATAGGGCGAACGCGGATAGAACGGCGTCGACTCGCGCTGCGGCACCTCGACAACCTTGCCGAACATCTCGCTCGAGCTCGCCTGGTAGAAGCGTATCTCCGGGTCGACGATGCGAATCGCATCGAGCAGCCGCGTCACGCCCAGGCCAGTCACGTCGCCGGTGAAGACGGCCTGGGCGAATGATGCCTGCACGAAACTCTGAGCGGCGAGATTATAGACCTCGGTAGGTCGGTGCTCGCGCAACAGATGGATCAGCGATGCCGCATCGAGGAGATCAGCCGGAGCCAGGGTGATCCGTTCGCGCAAGTGGCGAATGCGCTCGTCGGTCGCCGTG
>CAIQIY010000403.1 GCA_903871975.1 uncultured Chloroflexota bacterium
GCGCCACGCTGGTCGGCGGCACACTGATCGTGCTGCAACAACTGGCACTCGGTGCCGGGCTGGCCGGCGACGGACGTGGCCCGGCCGACCTGTGGCTGTTGATCGGCTGGTGTGCCCTCAACGGCGTCTGCGCCACCGCCGTCTATCTCGGCTGGTCAGCGTGGCGTGGCAGCCCCGAGCTGGCGACGGTCGCCGAGCGGTTTCGCGGGCGTATCGCTCGCCGTTGAGCCACTCAGCCATCGTTGCCGTAGATCTTCGCCAGCCCAGTGGTGGTGGCGCGCATCAGGTCGAACAGTGCCTGTGGCTCGATCACCCGGCACCCCTCGCCATAGCGCAACAGAATCTGCCGTGCCAGGCCCAGGTTGCTCACCGTCGCCGTCACGACCGCGCTTCCATCGTCGTAGTAGGTGATCTCGGTGCCGGGGAAGTACGCCGTGATGTCGCGGCGGCGCGCGAGGCTGGGATGCAGCCAGTAGCGCAGCCGATGACGCTCGGCATCGGGGCGCGTCTCGGGCAATGCACGCGGCAGAATCTGCACGGTCCCCGGTACGATGCGATCGAGCCGGTAGTCCATCACGGCGTATGCCGGCTCACCATTCGACGGTGTCGCCTCGATGAGCGAGGCATCGAGATAGCCGAACCCCTCGGGCCGGAAGCTGATTCCATACGGAGCGACCCGGTGTCGTTGTGGCACGCTGAGATCGTGTGCGCTCCAGTACTTGAATGCCAGCTCGCGGCGCTCTTCGATCGCCCGACGAACGGTCGCCAACACAGTCGCATCGATCCGCCCTGGCGTGACGCCGGGAATGGTCAGCCGCGATCGATACCGCCGTACCTGAAGCTCTTGCGACTGGCGCGTCGGCAAGAGCCGCAGGATGCGATCAATCAGCCCACGCAGGGCAGCTTGCTCGGGGAGCGCCGAACCTGATGGGTAGCTGGCGTCGAGATAGGCGAGTGCCTCGAGCAGCTCGCCGGAGATGTCGAGCAGCGCCAGCTCGCCCGGGTCTTCCAGCGAGTAGTGGCCTTGATCGCGGTGGAAGATGATGCGGCAGGCGTACTCGCCCTTCAGTGCGTCGAGGTCGTGCTTCAACGCCGCTGCCGCCGCCGTCGGGTAGCCGTCGTCACCGAGCTCCCGCTGCACGTGCTCGATGATGGCCTCGCTGCTCGCGGGCCCGCCGAGCAGTAACCGCACGATCAGGAGACGCCGCCTGAAGGTGAGCCACGAGCTGCGCTTGGTGCCGCCAGTGCGCCGCCGCGTCGGTGTTGCCTGACTCATCCCGCCTCCCTGCTCCGTCTGCTTCGGTGTCATCGGTTCCAGCAGGACGCTCGTGGTGTCATTTGTGCCATCCTGTGCCACGGTGCGCTCACTTTCCTGGGTGGCCGATCGCACCCACTGCTGGGATGGTGTATCGCGTAATCGTTTACGTCGCTGAACAATTGTAGAGACTGCAGACGATTTGTCCAATCCATCCTACCATGACTGGTCGTGCAACTCGCACGCCGATGATACCAGATTGTGTGATGTACGTCAAAAAATCGTTAACCATTCCCAGGGCTGATGCCACGTCGGAGCCGGAAGAACCAGCGATCGACAGCGGCGGCGAGCGAGCGTCGCAGTGCTGCCGGATTCGTTGCCCCTGCATGCGCAGCGAGGCTGCATTCGCGTGGTTCAATGCCACGCTGTGCGCCGGTGGTTGACAAGCCCCCCACGACACTCTATAGTCTGGGGCGAGATACCGCCGAGGCAGAATGACCCACGTGCAACCACCTGCCAGCGCCAGGGCACCGGTCAGCCCGTCATCGCGGGCCGTCGGCATGCCAGAGGACCGAACAGTCATGGGTGACAAACTCGTCATCGTCGAGTCGCCAGCAAAGGCGCGGACGATCAAGAAATATCTCGGCGCCGGCTACCAGGTCGAGGCGTCGATGGGGCATGTGCGTGATCTGCCGCGGCGAAGCCTGGGCATCGACATCGATGATGAGTTCACGCCGGCCTACGAGATCTCGCCGGGCAAAGAACGGGTCATCGCGCAACTCAAGAAGGTCGTGCGCTCGGCGGATGCCGTCTATCTGGCGACCGACCCCGACCGCGAGGGCGAAGCGATCGCGTGGCACATCACCCAGGCAGTCGGCATGCCGCGCTCCAAGCCGGTCTATCGGGTCGTCTTCAGCGAAATCACCGGAGCGGCGGTGCGCCAGGCGATCGCCGCCCCACGCAGCATCGACCAGCATCTCGTCGATGCCCAGCAGGCGCGGCGCATCCTCGACCGGCTGGTAGGCTACAAGCTTTCGCCGTTGCTGTGGGACAAGGTGCGCCGTGGCTTGTCGGCCGGGCGGGTGCAGTCGGTTGCCGTGCGCCTGGTCGTCGAGCGCCAGCGCGAGATCGAGGCCTTCGCTGCGCGTGAATACTGGTCGATCGAGGCCGATTTGTCGCAGCGTGAACGTGAGGATCCGCGCGATGTGTTTCGCGCAACCATGATCGAGCGCCGTGGCACGCGCCTCGATCGTTTTGCCATCGCCGATGCGGCGGCGGCACAGGCGATCGTGGCCGAGCTGAGCGATGCCGATTATGCCGTTCGGTCGGTTGTGCGCCGCGATAAACGACGGACACCAGCACCACCATTCACCACCAGTACGCTGCAGCAAGAGGCCGGGCGCAAGCTCGGCTTTTCTGCGAAACGCACGATGGTGGTCGCACAACAGCTCTACGAGGGTGTTGATCTCGGTGGTACCGATGGCGCGACCGGCCTGATCAGCTACATGCGCACCGATAGCTTCAATGTCTCGGCCGAAGCGCAGGCCGAGGCGCGCGATCTGATCAGTGCCCGCTACGGCACGGAGTACCTGCCCGAGCGCTCGCCGAGCTATCGCCAGCGTGCCCGGGGTGCTCAGGAGGCGCACGAGGCGATCAGGCCCACGTCGAGCCAGCGTGTGCCCGAGAGCGTGCGCGCGCGATTGACCCCTGATCAGGTTCGCCTCTATGATCTGATCTGGAAGCGGTTCGTCGCCAGCCAGATGGCGCCGGCGATCTTCGATGCGACGACCGTCGATATCGCGGCGACGTGCCCGGGTGATGCGGCAACCCAACCATCCGCCCTGTTCCGGGCGACGGGGAGCGTCCTCAAGTTTGCGGGGTTTCTGGCGGTGTACCACGTGAGCCTCGACGAGGGTGAGGTCGACGAGGATCGCGAGGCGCGCTTGCCGGCGTTGGCCGAAGGGCAGGCGCTCGCGCTGCGCCATCTGCTGCCGCTGCAGCACTTCACCGAGCCACCGCCACGCTACACCGAGGCGAGCCTGGTCAAGGAGCTCGAGCGCCTCGGCATCGGTCGTCCGTCGACGTATGCACCGACGATTTCGACGATTGTCGAACGTGAGTATGTCGAACTCCGTGACAAGAAGCTCTGGTCGACGATGCTCGGTCATGTTGTCACCGATCTGCTCGTCGAGCATTTTCCACGCATCATCGATGTTGGATTTACGTCGGAGGTCGAGGCGCAACTGGATACCATCGCCGATGGCGAGGCTGCCTGGGTGCCGGTGATTCGTGCGTTTTATACACCGTTTTCGGCGCGCCTCGGTGAGGCACAACAACAGATGCGCAATGTCAAGCGCGAAGAACTGCTGACCGATGTACACTGCCCACGCTGCGCCGAGGGTATGCTGACGGTGAAATTCGGCCGAAATGGCGAGTTTCTGGCGTGCTCACGCTTCAGCCGCGATGGCGATCAGCATTCATGCGATTTCACCAGCGACTTTTCGCGCGATCGTGATGGCCGAATCGTCCTTGCGGCCGCCGCGACGCCCGAGATGAGTACGATTGCCTGTCACGTGTGTGGCAAGCCAATGGTCATCAAGAAGAGCCGCTTTGGCCCATTCCTTGGATGCAGCGATTATCCCACCTGCAAGACGACGCGTCGGCTGCGGCGTGATGGCTCTCCGGCGCCGCTTCCGGTCCGCCTCGGGCGTCCGTGTCCTCGCTGTGGCACGGGCGAGTTACTCGAGCGGACTGGTCGCTTTGGCCGGCCGTTCGTCGGGTGTGATCGTTATCCCAAGTGTGATTATGTGCTGGACGCAACTGACGGCGATGGTGGCGGCGGCACGCCATCTGCCACGCCCGCCGAGGCGAC
>CAIQIY010000404.1 GCA_903871975.1 uncultured Chloroflexota bacterium
AGATCGCCCGAGAACCGCGCCAGCTCGCCCATCGCCCGCAGGTCGTCGATCGGCAAGGTTGTGCGCACGTTGCCCGCCAGTACCTCGAGCCAGCGCGGCATCAGCGCGACGTTCGCGAAGATGCCACGCTGCCGCACGTGCGCGAACAATGCGCGCAGCACCTGCTGTTGCCGCAGGCTGCGATCAAAATCACTGGAGGCGTGTCGGGTACGTGCGTACACCAGCGCCATGCGGCCGTCGAGCGTCTGCAGCCCCGGTGCGATGTAGATGCGCTCGACACCGTACTGCTCGGTCGGAAATTCGGCGTCGAAGACCGGCGCCTGGGCGTCGATGGTGATGCCGCCGACGCTGTCGACCAGCCGCTCGAATCCGTTGAAGTCGACCTGGGCGATGTAGTCGATGCGCACCCCGAGGAAGCGCTCGACAGCCTCGGCAGCATAGGCGCCACCCGCGGCGTCGGGGCTGGTGTCGGCACCGTAGAGCGTCGTGGCATTGGCATGGCCATACCCGTACGCGCTGTTGATCTTCGTCTGGCCAAGGGGCGGAATGTCGACCGCCGAGTCGCGCGGGATGGAGAGCATGCTGACGAAGCGGGTGGCGGGATCGACATAGACGACGATCAGCGTGTCGCTGCGGACGCTCTCGTCGGGCGACCGTTTGTCGACGCCGAGCAGCAATACGGTGAACGGGGCATTGGGGAACCGCGCGACTGCCGCGGACTCGGCGGGAGTGGCGGTGATGGTGACGGGTGGCGGCGTTGTGCCGGGCGCTGCTGTCGGCGCTGGTGGCGGGCTTGGCGTGACGCGCAGCCGTGGATCGTCCTGACGAATTGCGCCCAGCGTGTCGCTCACCTGGCCAAACAGCGCACTCCATACGGCGATGAGCGCGACGAGCAACGTGCCGCTGGCGGCGATGATGCCGATCGTGCGCCACGGCCAGCGCCCCATGCTGGGCGGAATGACCAGCCAGCCCGCGAACCGGGCCTTGCGCCGGGCGCGCCGCCGCGCTGCGATGCGCTCGCGCGCCGTCTTCAGTTCTTGGCGTTCAGACCCGGTCACTCGGCGAATCCGTCTGCACGCATGACGCCGACGCGGCATGCATCCGCTCTGCCAGAGATTATACCAGCGTCATCCGACGACGGGCAATCTCGTCCCGGCGCGGGGTGCGGGAGTGCCGGCACGGTGCCGGGCGTCGCTCCATCCATCCATGCGGTGTTTGCACCAGGTGGGCGCCGAGGGTACGATCGCCCACGCCGGAACCTGCGTCACACTGCGGTCGCTGCGCGACCCGCACGTTGTGCGGCGACATCGCGCGGATACACGCGGTAGAACGCAAACCAGTACAGGGCATTCGCCAGGTAGGGCAGCGTCACCAGCCAGAGCATCGCATTCGCGAACCCGTGCCACGTCGCCAGCCAGCCGAGTGCCAGCGTCAGCACTGCTGCGGCTAGCCCCTGAATGAGCGAGAACAGCACCGCAAATGCTGTCGCCGCCAGCCCGATGGGCACGATCGCCGAGACCATCGGCAACACGACGCCCGAGAAGCCGATCGACGCAACCAAGCCGAACAGGAACTGAATGGCGTATACGGTGGCGCCGTACCCCCAGTCGCGCTGGAAGGCCAGATACGACATTGCCGCGAACCCGAGCAGGTAGAGCTGCATCAGGGCAATCCGGCCATTCGGCCCATACCACTGCTCAAACCGATCGCCCAGCACGCCACCGAGCAGCGAACTCAGCGCGAAGCCCGCCATGAAGACACCAAACAACACTGTGGCATCACCCGTCAGCCACCCACGGACATCGACGAAGAATGTGACGAAGAACGGGAATACCAGCAGGCTGGTGGTCAGTGGCAGCATCACCGCCAACAGCACGAAGCTGGGGATGCGGAACAATCCGACGACATCAGCGACACGAAACTCGGCGAACTCGTTGGCAGACTGACGGCGCGGCGGTTCGCGGACGTATGCGGCGATCAGCAGGCCGCTCAGCATGCTGAGGAGCCCCATCAACACCATCCCCAGCCGCCAGCCATCGGCGATGCCGGCCAGCTGACCGATCAACGGCACCAGCACCAGGCCACCAGCCGTCCCCACCGAACGGATGGCACCATACGCCCGGCCCCGCTCGTGTTCCTCGAACAAATCTGTCAACAGCGCATTGGCGATTGGCTCGCTCGCCACCGTACCAATGACACCGATGCTGTACAGAACCAATAGCTGCGTGAAGTCCTGCGCCAGCCCCGCTGCTGCGGTCCATATGCCCCAGACACCAGTCACCAGCACCAGCACGCGCGTGCGGCCGTAGCGGTCGGCGGCGAGCGACCAGAGTGGGCCGAACACGACGCGCGCGATGCGGCTGATGCTGCTGAGCAGCCCGAGCGCATCGACGCCGAGCTGCAACGACTGGCGAATGACGGGGAACAACACATTCACCAGGCCGCCTTCGGCGCTGTCGCTGATGAAGGCCACTGCGAGCGCGACGAGCGCCCGCCAACGCCCACCCCGCGACCCACTATCGACCCGTCGGGTCATCGTGCATCCTCGCTGGCGTCCGGCCCCCCGTCACGCCGATCCGGTGGCCTGCACCATCGCCATTGCCTTCGATTGTGGCGAGCCGGCTCACCCAGCTTCGCTTCACCACCAGCGGCGCCGGCGGAAGATGATCATCAGGACGATGCTGACACCGATCATCAGCAGCAGTGCGAACGGATATCCCCAGAACCATGCAAGCTCGGGCATGAAGTGGAAGTTCATGCCGTAGATACCCGCAATCAACGCACAGCTCATCAGGATGATCGTTGAAAGTGTGAGTGTCTTGATCAGCTGATTCAGATCGTTTGCCTGCAACGAGAGATAGCTATCGAGTGCATTGGATAATAGATCACGATATGTATCGATTGTATCGGTGACGCGCACCAGATGATCATAGACGTCCTGTAGGTAGATACCGGCACTATCATTCAGCAATGGTCCGCGTTCGCGCAGCAACACGTTCAGCACATCGCGTTCCGGCGCGACGACGCGCCGCAGCAGCAGCAGATCTTTCTTGAGTGCGAAAATTTCCTGGATCGCCCCACTGCGGAAGTGGCCAAAGATTGTACTCTCGAGGTCCTCGACCCACTCAACGACTTGATCAGTCACCGTGAAGTAGTCATCGACAATCGCATCGAGCAGATCATGCAACAACCCGGTGATCGAGTGCTCGGCCCGAATGCGACCGGACTCCCAGCGATGCGCTGTCGCGGCGACATAGGACTGTGCATCACGATGAATGCTGACCAGATAGTTGCGGCCGATGAACAATGAGAGCTGACTGAGCACAATCTGGGGTGCGGCATCGGTGGCTTCGCGATAGGCTGCGGCATAGAAGATCACCAGCAGGTGATCGGCAAACACATCGATCTTCGGCCGCTCGTGGTGGCGGACCGCATCTTCGATGGCGAGGCCATGAAAGCCGAACTCCTGCTGCAACACGGCGATCGCTGCGTCATCGGGATCGTGCAGATCGAGCCAGACCAACGATGCCGGCTCGGCGAGCACCTCGCTGATGTGCTCGAGCGATGCCAGGTGTTCGACGCGATCATCACGGCAGACGAGCACGGTATGCATGACCGCTCCTGTGTCTGGCAGCGCTCAACGCGACGCAGGATCACCGCTGGCAGCATGATGAACCAACACCTGGTCGAGTGGCTTCTTCGCGATCGTCGGAACAGTCGCATCAGGCGCCGGGTAGCCGACGGGAATCAGGAGAAATGGCCGTTCATTGGGTGGTCGGCCGAGCAGTTCGCCGAGAAACCCCATCGGGCTTGGCGTATGCGTCAGCGTAGCGAGGCCAGCGTGCGTCAGGGCTGCGAGCAGCATGCCGACGGCGATGCCGACCGATTCGCGGACATAGTAGTGCTTGACGCGCGCGCCATCGGCAGCCAGCCCATAGTATTGTTCGAACACGACGATGACGTAGGGTGCAGTCGTGATATGCGGCTTGTGCCAGTCGGTCCCCAACGGCGCGAGCGCGTCCTTCCACTCCTGCGACATCCGACGCTGGTAGTTCTCGCGTTCCTCGGCTTCGGCTGCGTCACGCATCTGCTGCTTGAGCGCCGGATCGCTGACGACGACGAATGTCCAGGGTTGCTGGTTGGCGCCGCTCGGCGCCAATGCCGCCGCGCACACCGCTGCTTCGATGATGCTGAACGGCACTGGTGCGGCCGAGAACTGGCGCACGCTCCGCCGCTGCGTCATCGTCGCGAGAAACGCCGCGATACGCCGTTGTTGCTCGTCGGCGTCGAGCCGCTCGAGGCGGTAGGGTTCCGGCTGATAAGGATCGACGCCCGAATGAAGCCCGGTCATGGCACCCCCTCGCTCTGGTTGGCCAGTGCCATCCTACCACGGACCGCTGCAAGCGTCACCGGGCTGGCGTTCATAGCCCGGAGCAAGCCCGGCCATCGAGCCAATCCACGTCAAGCGCCACTCGGCGCGCCACGGTTGGCCCCCGGCGTCACGCCGGCACCGTGGCACCCTCGCCCTGTTGCACAATGCACACCCTGCGCCTCTGCGCGACATCCCCGTGCTGGCGCGCGGCACTCCCGGGGCGCCCACAGCACGCCGCCAGCAGCGCAACCTCGCAGCGCCGCGCCCCCATGCGGTGCTGATGCAACGTCAGCGCCGGAAGCGCCAGTGGTCGACAGCGACGGCACGTGAGCGTTGCAGTGGTGCCGGATTCGTTGCCCCTGCACGCACCGTGAGGCTGCATTCGCGCGGTTCAATGCCACGATGTTCGTCGGTCGTTGCCCCGGCACACGCAGCGAGGCCACGCACCATGCTGGTACTGCTGCGCTCCACGACGTTGCATCAGCCCTGGATACAGCCCACGCTGCTTTGACAGCCGTGTCACGCACTCCTATAATGCGCGTACGTGATACCAACCGCGCGGCGCCATTCCGGCACGCACGACACAATGCAGCGGGAGACAGACCGACCATGAAGCAGCTGCGGCAGCGTCTCGGACGCGCGGCCCTCGCCCTCCTCGGGATGCTGTTGGTGAGTTCATGCGGTGGCGACGACGGTTCGATCTACGTTCCCGATTTGATCGAGCGCCCGCAGGAGTTCGCCGGCCAGCAGATCGTTGTCTCGGGAGCCTACCTGAGCCGGCCCGACATTGCCGGTCCGGTGTTGGCGCTCGGCGTCAGCACGCTCGACAGCGGGCTCGATGCGCAGCCCCTCGGCGAGCCGATCTATCTCGAGCAGTTTCCCGAGGCGATCACGGCTGATCTGCATCGCCCCGGCGACGCCATCTACGGCTTCGTCCGGGTGAGCGGGCGCTTCGAGACTGGCGGGCCCTTCGGGCCGGATGGGCAGTACACCCACCGCATCACGGTCGAGTCGGCCGAAGCGATCGACCGGGTCCAGCGTACCGAGGTGCGCATCGACGACCAGCCACTCGGCGACGGCAAGGTCGGGCTGCGCGAACTCGCCGCCAACCCAGCCGCGTATGCCGGCCAGACGGTGACCACGCGCGGCTACTACTTCTGGAACTCGGCGATCTATGTGCTGGCCGAAGGCATCTCGACCGAGACCGACGGCAGCAGTCCGCAGCCAGTCGGCGCCGTCATCTGGATGGAGGGCTTCCCGCCTGATGTCTCGGGGCAGCTCAATCTGGGCCCGGCCAATAGCTACGTGTGGGGGCTCGTCGAGGTGACCGGCACGTTCACCGCCGGAGCGAGCGGGCGCGACGGTGCCTACCCGGCGCAGCTCCAGGTGACTGGCCCGGCGGTGGCGCTCGAACCGCGCTGATGCAGCACTGCCTGTCATCGGGGGCCGGCACGCAGGCAATCGAGCATGTGGTCGAGCGCATGCGTGCGACCGATCTGGCGCAGGTACGCCAGATCGAACGGCAGAGCTTCGCGACACCCTGGTCGGCGGCAGCGTTGCGGCACGAGCTTCGCCAGCACGCTGCCCGTTATCTGGTTGCGCGGGCGGCGACGAGCGTCGTGGCGACGGTGCCCCCGCCGACACGCCGCGGCTGGTTTGGTCGGCTTCTCGACCGCATCGCCCCACGGGAGCCGGCACCGAGCCCACATCCCGTCACCGGTTACGCCGGCATCTGTCGCGAGGGATCAGTCGGCCATATCACGGTGATCGCCGTGGCACCGCACTGGCGACGCCACGGCATCGGCGAACTGCTGCTGCACGGGCTCGTCGACGCCGCGGCCGAGCTCGGGGTCGATACGCTGAGCCTCGAGGTGCGCGTGAGCAATGTGGCCGCGCAGCGCCTCTACGAGCGCTTCGGCTTCACGGTCAGCGCACGACGTCACGACTACTACACCGATGACCGCGAGGACGCGCTGGTCATGGTGACTGGCACGTTGCGCGATGCCGGCTATCGGGCGCAGCTCGCCGAACGCCGCGCGGCCATGCGCCAACGCCACGCCCATCCTCCGGCCGTCGGGCGACCACACACACCGACCGCTGATGGCCCGCAGACCATCACACCTCCATCACCACCGGAATGACCATCGGTCGGCGCTTGGTCTTGCTGAACAGGTGCGCACCGACGGTATCGCGGATCTTCCGGCTGATGAACCCGCTGTCGAGTTCCATCGGTCGGTCGGCGCCGCGATGCAGCAGTGCCTCGCGCACGACCGCCTTCGTCGAATCGATCAGCTCGTCCGACTGGCGCAGGTAGACGAATCCGCGCGATACCACGTCCGGCCCGGCCGCGAGATTGCCCGTCGTGCGGTCGACACTCACTACGACCATCAGGATGCCGTCGCGTGCCAACATCTGACGATCGCGCACGACGGCGTTGCCGACATCGCCGACGGTCGTACCGTCGACATACACATACCCGACGGTCGCCTTGTCGACGACGCGGGCGACGCCCGGCGCGAATTCCATGACCGCACCGTTCTCGGGCAACAGAATGCGCTCGGCAGTGAACAGGCCGCCCATGCCGAGCGCCAGCTTGCGGTACAGCATCATGTGGCGATAGTCGCCATGAAACGGCAATACGTACTGGGGCCGCAACAAGGCAAGCAGCATCTTGAGCTCTTCCTTGGCAGCATGCCCCGACACGTGAACCTGGCCACCCCCCGCATTCTGGCCGTAGATCACGTCGGCACCCAGGCGGAATAAGTTGTTGATGACGCGGTTGACCGATACCTCGTTGCCGGGAATCGGTGTCGCCGATACGATGACGGTGTCGTCGGCCTTGATCTTGACATGCTGATGATCGCGGTTCGCCATGCGTGTCAGCGCCGACATTGGCTCGCCCTGGCTGCCGGTGCAAACGATCGCGATCTGATCATCGGGATAGCCGGCAGCCTCGCTCGGCCGGATGATCGTCCCGGGCGCAGCACGCAGATATCCCAGTTCCAGCGCGATCCGGCTGTTGTTCTCCATGCTGCGCCCGACCAGCACGATCTTGCGGCCGTAGGCCTCGGCCGAATCGATCATCTGCTGCACCCGCGAGATGTTCGACGCAAACGTCGCCGTGATGATCCGGCCCGGGGCCGTCGCAAAAATCGTGTCGAAGGTCGCACCGACCGTCTGTTCGCTCGGCGTGTACCCCGGCGACTCGACCCGGACACAGTCGGTGATCAGCAGCAGCGGCCCACGTTGCCCCAGCTCGGCGAGCTTGCCGATGTCGGTCGGCCGACCATCGACCGGCGTATGATCGAACTTCCAGTCGGTCAGGTAAATTGCCAGACCTGCCGGTGTCGTCAGGGCCAGTCCGACGGTGTCGGGGATGGAGTGGGCCACGGGAAACGACTCGATCGTGTACGAGCCGATCGTGAAGCGATCGCCAGCTGCGAAGCGGACGAGCGTCGTGCGCTCGAGCAGCCGATGCTCCTTCAGCTTGCCCGATACGATGCCCAGGGTCAATGGTGTCCCGTGTACGGGCGGAAAGCCGAGCTCGGCGAGCAGGTACGGCAGGCCGCCGATGTGATCTTCGTGACCATGCGTGAGGACGATCGCCTTCACCTTGCTCACGCGATCGCGCAGGTAGGTGATGTCGGGCAATACGAGATCGACGCCGAGCATGTCGGCTTCGGGGAACATGACGCCGCAGTCGAGGATCACGATCTGATCATCGGTCTCGACAACCCACATGTTGCGCCCGACTTCGCCGGCGCCACCGAGGGACACCGCGCGCAATCGTTGTTTTGTCATAGGTTCAGTTGAAGCCGTCGGCCGTTCGTCGAGACGCCTGGCCCGTACTTCGCTCCTTTCCACTGCAGACTGCGCCCACGGACGCAGCCTGGATCGTCTGGCTTCACCATACCGCCCCGTCCTACGAGCGTTCCTCGCCGTCGGCTGTGAGCACGGGGATGCGCGTTGAGCGCTGAATGACCCCGATCAGTTCGTCGCGATCGCGTACACCCGCATGGATCGGCAGCACGCGTCGGCCGTAGCTCTGTCGGTGCAGCACTCTGATGATCGGATTGCGGATCTGCTGGCTGGGATCGTCGGCCAGCTGCAATTCGTCGCTCGGATCGTCGCTGTCGCCGTCGATGCGCCGGATGCCGGTCACCGCAGACCACGGGATGTCCAGGCTGATGCCGATCGAGTCGAAACGCAGGCCGTCTGGCCCTGGGGTGTAGCGTGCCGCGTATTCTTCGCACAGATTCCAGATCACCAGCGGCGTCGCGATGATCAGTACGACCATCAACAGCGCGGGGATGAGTTGTGTCGCACCATATCCGGCGGCGATGCCATCGCGCAACGACTCGATGAATCGTAGCGGGTGATAGCTCAGCCCCAGCGTGCTGCGCAAATTCCAGAGGGCAAATGCCCAGATCGCGAACGCTGCAAACACCAGGAGGACGATCGTGCGCCGGCCGTCGGCAGTCATGTCGTAGTACTTCATAGATCAAAGAGCCGTAATTGTTGCGCCGGTGGCTGGCGGTCAGGCGCAGCACCGGCCGGGTCGGGCGACGACGAAGGTGTGGCGGCTGGTTCGGAAGGTGGTGGCGGCACCGGCGGTGACACCACGGGACGAACACGCCGGGCATCGGCGAGGATGGCCGGCAGTCGCTCGAAGTCGGCACTGAGCAATGGGCGGTTCTGTGGCTGGTGCAGCGCCGCGGCTGGATGCATCATCGGCACGATCGTTCGCCCGTCGATGACGCGCGGCCTGCCATGGATGCGCATGATTCGCTCGCCGGGAAACCAGCGCGCCATCGAGAACCGCCCGAGGGTGATGATGACGTGCGGGTCGATCGCCGCGATCTGGGCATCGAGGAACTCGGCACAGGCGTCGATTTCGTCGGGTTGCGGGTCGCGATTGTCGGGCGGCCGGTGCTTGACGACATTGGTGATGAACACGTCGTCACGGCGCAGGCCCGCGCTGCGGAGGAGTTCGGTGAGCAGTTGCCCGGAGGCACCGATGAACGGCCGGCCTTGGCGGTCTTCGTGCTGGCCGGGGGCTTCGCCGATGAGCATGATGCGCGCATCGGCTGGCCCTTCGCCCGGCACCGCCCGGGTCGCCGAACGGCATAGCGCGCAACGAGTGCAATGCCGAATGCGCTCGGCGATCCGCTCTAGCTCCCCGGGCTGTGACACTCACGACCTCGCGATTCGTCTGCGATTCAGGACGGGCCGGCAGATGATGCCATAGTATACCACGGCACGGGTGTCTCGTGCGGGAGGCACACCAAGCTCCGCCAGTGCCATGCGGGACAGCGCGAGACGTCGTGCGGGCAGTTCCTGCAGCGAAGCACCATCAGCGCGCCCGCTCGCCATCCGCCGGCCAGATCGACGCCATGCGCCACACATCGCAGGTGGTCAGCCGGGCATCGCCGCCGGCAGCGATCGGACAGATCATCGTACTGGTCGTCAGCGCCGGATAGATGCGTACCGCCATGCACGCGCGGTCGTTGGCGAAGATCTCGATCACCGAGCGATCGATGAACACCGTGAGGGCGAGCGGTTCGTGTGCTGCCAGCGCCAGCACTGCGGTCCGGCGCGTCACTGGTGATTCCGGATCCAGGCTCGATTGCTTGCGATCGACCACCAGCATGCCGCTCGTCCGATCATAGAAGATCAGGGTCTCCTCGGCGCCATCGGCGCTGCGGCGCACCGCGAAGCCAGCCTGCTCGGCGTGGCGAACATCGATGCTGGCACGCAGTTCGATCTGGTCGCCGTCTGCGGCCAATGGCACACGCGTGCCAGCTTCGATCACTTGTTCGGTGACAAACCAGTGCTCGCGGCGCAATTGCTGCAGTTCGGGCGCCGGTGTCTGGAGCAGCGTGCCATCGGGGCGCACGCTCAGCAGCCGCGGCAGGCTCATCGCCCCCGACCAGCCGGCGGCGCGTTGTGCGGCCACGCTGCGCTCTTCGGCGAGCCAGCCGAACATGATCCGCCGGCCGGCGGCATCGACAACGCTCTGTGGCGCATAGAAGCTACCGCCCGGATCGACTTCGCCGCTGAACTCGGCATCGAAGCGATGGTCGGCGTAGTGGCCGCTCAGGTAGATCACCCGGCGGAATGGCAGCGGCGACACGATGAGAAGGTGACGCCCCGCCAGCGCGAAGAAATCCGGGCACTCCCAGATCGTCCCGAGCGCAGGGTCGCCGCGCACCAGCGGCCCGAGGTATTCCCAGCGGCGCAGATCGTGCGAGCGATACAGCGCCACGCAGCCGACCTCTTCGCGGATCGTCGACCCGATCCCCATGTACCACATGCCGTCCTGTTGCCAGATGGTGTGATCGCGGAACTCGTTGGTGGCGAACTCGGCGGGTGGCGCCGCGATCACCGGGTTGTTCGCGTCTTTCTGCCAGGTCTGCAGGCCATCGTGGCTCACCGCGACACACGGGAGCTGGGCTGTGCCACGCACGCCGGTGTACACCAAGGTCGGCACGCCGTGGTCATCGACGGCACAGCCCGACCAGACGCCGTCCTGGTCGGGGCCGCCGGGGGTCGGCGCCAATGCGATCGGCTCGTGCTGCCAGTACACCAGGTCGCGGCTGGTGGCATGCCCCCAATGCATCGTGGCATGGAACGCGCCGTGCGGATTGTACTGGTAGAACATGTGGAATACCCCACGCCAGTGGATCAGGCCATTGGGGTCGTTCATCCAGTTGGCTGCCGGCAGGAAGTGATACGCCGGCCGTTGGCGATCATCGATCATGGTTCCCCCCTCTGCTTCTTCGATCCATCAGCCGGATCGGCTGGCGCGGCTGGCGCGCCGGCGCAGCACGGCGGCGCGTTCACGTCGGTAGGTGCTCCAACCGAGCCACAGCAACGCCGGAATCAGCACCGGCCACCACGGTCGCAGCACCAGCAGGTCATCGCGGAACCGCGTCAACGCGCGCTCGGCCCACTGCGCTTCGCGTGGGCGCCCGATGTCCATGCATCACCTCCTCTGTCGCTCACCAGGGCGGCGTCGGCGCGGCGCGCACCGACGACTCGGCATGATAACTCACCAGCCCGAGCGGACCACCGCGGATGCGCCGCACCTGATGGCGCCGCGCAACATCGACGGTGACCTGCGCCTCGTGGCGGGCGCCGCTGAAATAGGCCGCCAGCCCGGCCGCCTCCTGCAATACCTGGGGCGCTGGCGCGCGCCCGCCCGATTTGATCACCACGTGGGCCCCGGGAATATCGCGGGCGTGCAGCCATACGTCATCCGACGATGCCAGCCGGAACGTCACCTGATGGTTCTGCCCGGCACTGCGCCCGACGTAGATCGTGGTGCCATCGCTCGCCACCACGCGCAGCGGCGCCTGACGGCGCCCCGCGTCACGGCGGCGGCCGGGCGGCGTCACGTAGCCGGCGTCGATCGCCTCGAGCATGATCGTCTCGATCTCGTCGAAGCTCTCGGCGAGCTCGAGCAGCGCCAGCATCTCGTCGATCCCCGCCAGCTGCAGCTCGGCCTCGCGCAACCGCTCGGGTACACCTTCGAGCGCGCTGCGCAGCCGCTCGTACTGGCGGAACCGCTCGCGCGCCGCGTCGGTCGGTGTCCGCGCTGCACCGATATCGATGGTGCGGCCTTCGACGGTGAGCGTGCGCTCGCCCGGCTCAAGCGTGTGCAGGAAGGCGAAGATCATCTCGCCTTCCCAGCGCAGCCGGTCCATGTCGCGCGTGCGCTCGAGCTCGCCGGACAACGCCTGCCGACGGCGCGCAGTGCGTTCGCGGCGCTCGCCCAGCTGGGTGCGCAGGCTGTCGCGGCGTTGCTGGTGGTTGGTCAGCCGCTCATGCGCCTCGTAGAAGCGCTCCAGCGTCGCGCTCATCGCATCGACGGCGCGCCAGCCAGCCAGGTGTGTGAGCGCATACGGCGCATATGCCGCGATCGCTGCATCGCGCATGACCAGCGATGGCTGGGGGGGCGCGTCGAACAAGCCGCGCAGCGCCGCAGCCAGCGCTGGCCAGGGTTCCGTCGCGCCAGCGGTGTCGGCGCGGCCCAGCGCCCGAAAGACCACCTCGCGCGCGGCCAGCGGCGAGAGCCCGCGGTAGGCAGCCACCAGCGCCTTCGCCAGATCGCCGCCAACGCTGGCTGCCGCCGCGACCCCTTCGGCAGTCGCGTGCCGCGGGTCGCGCTTGGCCTGTGCCGGCGGCGATTCGTATGGCTCGTGCGGCAGCAGCGGCCGCCGACTGAGTGCTGGTGGCACGCGCCGGACACAATCGAGGATGATGTTGGCGTCGTTCACCAGGACGATGTTGCTGCGTTGTTCCATCACCTCGATGATCAGCTCGGTGCGCACGGGCTCGGCTTCGTCGTCGGGCTCGTCCTCGTGGTTGCGCATCTCGCCCCGTCGGGCTATACTGATGACCACAATGCGCTCAAGTTCGGGCTGCGCAACCGCAGTAATCACGCCGCCGACGAGGTATTTGCGCAGCAGCAGAAGCAGCGGCGTGTCGTTGCCCACACCACGCGAGGGTTTGGACATGCTCAAGTGAATCCGCGCATGGCGTGGATGCGCCGAGAGGAGCACATGGCTGCGGCGATGCGCTGCATAGACCTCGAGCGCAATGCTGAGCCGGCTCGGGCTGATCACGCGCTGGATGCGCCCGCCGACGATGCCGGCGAGTTCGGCGGTGACCGCCGAGAGCGTCAGTGCATCGACGACCATGGCAGGGCTCCTCGGTGCAGGGCGGTGGGTACGATCGTTCCCGGCAAAGTATAGCATGCATCCCCGGAGGTGAGCAGCATCATGGTCACTGTCGCGCGCAATCCGCTTCTCGATGGTCAGGCCCCGCATCCGCTGCTGATCGTTCTCTCAGGCCCGTCGGGTGTTGGCAAGGATTCGTTGTTGATGCGCATGCGCGAGCTCGGCTTCGCCTTCCACTTCGTCGTCACTGCCACCAGCCGGCCGATCCGGCCCGGCGAGCGCAATGGTTTCGACTACCACTTCGTCACGCAGGCGGAGTTCGAGGCGATGATCGCCGATGACGAGCTCCTCGAATGGGCGGAGGTTTACGGGCATTACAAAGGCATTCCCAAACACGAGATCCGCGAAGCGCTCGCCAGTGGCCGCGACGTCGTCCTGCGCATCGATGTCCAGGGCGCCGCGACGATTCGCCGCCTGGTGCCCGACGCAATGACGATCTTCGTCGCGCCGGGCAGCTTCGCCGAGTTGGCCAACCGCCTGCGCTGGCGCCGTTCCGAATCCGACGACGAGATCGAGCAGCGGCTCGCCGCGGCGGCCCGCGAGATGCAGGCGATCGATGCGTTCGACTATGTCGTGATCAATCGCGAAGATCGGCTCGACGAGGCGGCCGGGCAGATTCGCTCGATCGTCACCGCCCAGAAACATCTGGTTCACCCACGCCGCGTCGAGTTGTGATCCGGCATGCCAGGTTGACGAGGTACTTCCGATGCTCAAACAGCGACTCCAGGACGATCTGAAGGTGGCGTTGCGCGCTGGCCAGCGGCAGCGCGTCGACGTGATCCGCATGGCCCTGGCTGCGGTGCAACAGGCGGTTCAGGCCGAACGCAAGGCGCGCTACGATGCAGCAGTGGCCAGTGGTGGCACGCCCGACGGCGGTGATGTCGAGCTGAGTGATGCGACGGTGCAGGATGTGCTCACGCGCGAAGTGAAGCGGCGCCGCGAATCGGCCGAGTTGTTCCGCGCCGGTGGCCGCGACGATCTCGCCACCCAGGAAGAAGCCGAGATCGTCGTCCTCGAAGAGTATCTGCCGCGCCAGCTCACTGCCGACGAGCTGCGCCCACTGGTAGCCGCGATCATCGACGAGCTCGGCGCCACCGGCCCGAGCGATACCGGGCGCGTCATGCCACGGCTGATGCAACGCTTCAAGGGGCAAGCCGAGGGCCGCTTGATCAATCAAGTGGCGCGCGAACTGCTGAATCGCCAATGAGCGGCGCGACGTCGGCCCCGCCGAGCACGACGGTGGTGCCAGCCCGGCTGCCGCGCACCACGGTGCCTGCCGAACGGCGCTGGTGGCGGCTCGCCGCAGTCGGCGGCATCCTGTGGCTGGCGCTGTGGGCGATCCTCACGGTGCGCGTGCCGCTCGGCCCCCGGATCGAGCCGGGCCAGCCGAGCCCGCTGACGGTGCAGGCCAGTCGCACCGTGACGTATGTCAGTGTCTGGCGCACCGAACAGGAGCGCTCGCGCGCCGAGCGCGACCCCGCGATCCTGGTCTATCAGCGCGATCCGACCGTGCCGGTGCAACAGCGATTGCATCTGCTGAACCTGCTGCAGGCGATCGCTCAGATTCGCGATGATCCGGCGCTTGATGCGGCGACGGCGAGCGTCAGCCTGGCGGCGCTCTCCGATCAGACGGTCGCCGTCACGCCCGAGACCAGCCTGATGCTCGCGACCCTGCCCGATGAGTCCTGGGACACCGTGCGGCGTGCGTCGGTCGAGCTCTACGATCGGGCGATGAGTACCAGTGGCTACAGCATCACCGAGGACGAACTCGCCGAACTTCGCGAGCGCTCGCTGCCGTATTGGGCGTCACTCGCCGGCGATGAGCAGAGCCGCCCGCTGATCCTGTGGCTCTCCGGCGCGTTCCTCAGGGCCAATCACGTGCTCGATGGCGCAGCCACCGCCCAGGCGCGCGAGCAGGCGCGGGCAGCAGTCGAGCCGATCACGGTGCGGATCCTGCAGGGTGAGAACATCGTCCGCGAGGGCGATGTAGTCACGACCGATGTCGAAGAAAAGCTGCGCGCCATCGATGCGTTGCAGCTCACGCCTTCGTGGTCGACGGTGCTCGGCCATGGCCTGATCGCTGCGATCGTCGCAACATTGTTCACCAGCTACGTGGCTCTTGCACAGCCACCGGTCTGGCACGACGATCGTACGTTGCTGCTGACGGTGGGATTGTTGTTGGGAACCGTGCTGACCGGCCGTTGGCTGACGCCGCTCGGGCCGTCGTGGGCGGCGGCGTTTCCGCTGGCGACGATTGCGTTGCTCAATGCGGCGTTGTTCCGACGCAGCGCCGGGATCATCGTGGCGGTGTTGTCGAGCCTGTTCGTGGCGTTTCTGGCCGATGGGCAGCTCTCGAGTGCCGTTGCCTATCTGGTGGGGGGCGTGGCGGGGATCTTCGCGCTGCGGCGCGGTGAGCGCTCGCTGCACTTCGTCGTCGCCGGGTTGGCTGTCGCGGGGGCGATGGTTGTGGTGCGCACGGCCTTCACGCTCATCACCGGTGGACAGCTGGATGCCGCGGCACTCGCGCGCATCGGCGCACTGGGCGCGCTCAATGGCGCGCTCTCGGCAGTGTTGGCATTGGGGTTGTACCATATCATCGGCCATATCGCCGGCATGACGACGCCGCTGCGGCTGATGGAGCTGGCGCATCCGGCGCAGCCATTGCTGCGTCGCCTCATCCGCGAGGCACCCGGCACCTACGCCCATAGCGTGGCCGTCGGCAACCTCGCCGAGAGCGCAGCCGAGGCGATCGGCGCCGATGCCCTGCTGCTGCGCGTCGGCTCGTACTACCACGACATCGGCAAGCTGGTGCAGCCCTATTTCATCAGCGACCATCAGAGCGATGGCACCAACCCCCATCTGCTGCTGTCGCCCGAGGCGAGTGCAGCGACCATCATCGGCCATGTGAGCGCCGGCGAGCGCATGGCGCGCGCAGCAGGGCTGCCCGAGCCGATCGTCGACCTGATCTGCACGCACCATGGCTCGGGCGTGATCAAGCACTTCTACCACGTGGCGCTCGCCGCCGATCCGTCGGTTGATGTGGCACGCTTCTCGTACCCCGGGCCACGGCCATGCACCCGCGAAGAGGGGATCCTGATGCTGGCGGATACCGTCGAGGCGACGGTACGCTCGAAGGTGCAACATGGCCGTGTCGTCGCCACGCGCGATCGCGTCGGTGGCGCGGGCGGCCAGACGCTCGATGATCTGGTCGAGTCGATCTTCGCTGAACGCCTCGCCAGCGGCCAGCTGGATCAGTGTGCGCTGACTCTCGCCGATCTGCAGGCCATCAGGCGCGCGTTCCTCGTGACGCTCCATGGCATCTATCACCCACGCGTCGAATATGCCCCGGCGCCGGCGAATGCCCCGGCCAGTGGCACCAGTTGAGGTGAGCCGACCGATGTCCGACATCGAGATCCAGATCGACGATGCGTTCGCTGCCGCCGTGCCGCCGGATCTCGTCGAACGCGCGATCACCGCCACGCTGCACGCCGAGGGCGTGCGGCATGCCTGTAGCGCGAGCGTCCTGATCAGCGACGACACCATGCTGCAGTCGCTGAACCGCGAGTATCGCGGCATCGATGCGCCGACGGATGTGCTGTCGTTCGCCGAGGAGGCTGCTGGCTTCGTGTTGCCGCCCGGCATGCCCCGGCCGCTCGGCGAGCTGGTGGTCTCGTACGAGCGGGTGCTGGCACAGGCGGCCGAATATGGCCATTCGCCGGATCGCGAACTGGCGTTTCTCGTCGTCCACGGCACATTGCACCTGCTCGGGTATGATCACGAGCGTGGCGCTGCCGATGATGCCGCGATGCGCGAACGCCAACGCGTGATCATGGGGCAGCTGGGCCTCGGGCGCGGCGGAGGTGCAGGCGATGACGATCTCGCGTGAGCCGCGCCGCCGCCAACGGCCGGGCGAACATACACCGGTACGCCGGGCACCGACCTTCCTGCGCTCGCTGGGATTTGCGCTCGCCGGCATCGGCTTCCTGTTCCGCACCCAGCGCAACGCCCAGATCCACGCTGCTGCGGCGGCACTGGTCGTGCTCGCCGCGTGGTTGCTCGGCGTCAGTGCCCTGGAATGGCTGGCACTGCTCGCTGCGATCACCATCGTCATCGTCGCCGAGGGCCTCAATACCGCCGTCGAAGCCGTCGTCGACCTGGTGTCGCCCGACTACCATCACCGCGCGCGCCACGCCAAGGACGTCGCGGCCGGTGCGGTGCTGCTGGCTGCAGTCGGTGCCGCAGGCATCGGGATGCTGGTGTTTGTGCCCCGCATGTGGCAGCTGGTGCTGCGATGAAGATCGCGATCCTGGCGCCGTATGCACCGTATCCGCCACATGGTGGTGGCACCATGCGCATCTACCAGATGGTTCGTGGCCTCGCCGCCGATCACGAGCTCACACTGGTCAGCTTTGCGGCGGATCAGGCTGCCGCCCAGGCGCTCACGACCCTCGAGGCGCACTGCCGCGTCGTGTCGGTGATCGGCCCGCCACCACGCAGCCTGGCGCGTCGTGCAGCGACGCTGGCGTTCAGCAGCGCACCCGATATGGCGCTGCGGAACCGCTCGGCCGACTATCGCCGGATCCTCGATGCGGTGCTCGCACGCGAGACGTTCGATGTCGTGCTCGCCGAGAGCATCGAGATGGCCGGCTATCTGGCACAAGCTGCCCGACATGTGCCACGCCCGCGGCTGGTACTCGACCAGTTCAATGCCGAGTATGTGCTGCAGCGCCGGACTGCCATCAACAGTCTGCGTATGGTGCTGGCGGGTGGGCGCTCACGGCTGCGCGAACTCGCCGGTGGCGTGTATTCGTTGCTGCAATGGGCCAGGCTGATGCGTTACGAGCGCACGATGGTACGACGCTGCGATCTGGTGGCAGTCGTGTCGCCCGAGGATCGCGTGGCGCTGGCACGGCTGGCCGGCCACGAGCGCTTCGCAGTCGTGCCCAACGGAGTTGATACTGCGTACTTCAGCCGTGATGCGCTCCCGGTCGTGCCACCAGCCGATCCGGCGACACTGGTCTTCAGCGGGACACTCGACTATCGGCCGAATGTCGATGCGCTGGCGTGGTTCTGTGGCGAGCCGCTCGAGCGCATTCGCCGGCAGTTCCCCACGGTGCGCCTGTTGGCGGTGGGCCGCCGCCCGGCACCGGCCCTCATGGCACTGGCGCGCGCTGGTCTTCTCGAACTCACCGGCGAGGTCGCCGATGTGCGGCCAGCGTTGTGTGGCGCGGCGGTGTATGTCGTGCCAATGCGCGTTGGCGGCGGCATGCGCCTGAAAGTGCTTGAGGCACTGTCCCTTGAGCTGCCGATGGTCAGCACCAGCCTCGGGATCGAAGGGATCGCTGGCCTGGCCGATCGTGCACAGTGCCTCGTCGCCGATGACGCGAGTGCGTTTGCCGATGCAGTGATGACGTTGCTGCATGATCGTGGGCGCGCCTCGCGATTGGCGAGCGCCGGCCGTGCATTGGTCACCACGCACTACGATTGGTCGGCGATCATGCCGGCATTCGCGCGATCCCTCGCATCCTGAACGCCCGCGGTACTGCTGGTGGCGGTGCGGCACTTGCCATCGCGGTCGTGTGTCGACATCCGGCCCGGCGGTCGCCCGATGCACTTGATGTGATATGGTCGCGATATCTACGAAATGTGCTCATCAAATCTGGTGATCATCGTTGTGATTGCTGTCCAGCCCGCCAGCAGGCTCGTCATCCACTGCCCGTCGATGGGTGATATAACCGTGTGTGACCGCCGTATAATGGCGATGTCGTGTCACACACAATCCAAACGATTGGTTCACTCACGTACACATCAGCATATCCGGTGCATCAATACGCGATGCACTTGCGCATTATGCGTATTTCGTGTATGATGCGGCGTGAGGCAGCAGCAATATACTGCCTCGCGGGATGGTTCGCCTGATGCCGGCGTGGTCGTGTTCGCCGATGACGACGTTGCTGCGCACAGGCATCGCAGCAGCGGGTTGCGCAGCAACGCACAGCTACGAGCCGATGTCATAGGCGGCCACGGATCGTCTGGAGGATTCACAAGGGGGTTACACATGCCTACATTTCGGAAGCTGACAGCAGAAGAGGTTGCTCACATCGAGCGACGTGGCAAGAGCCAGCGGCGGATGGTTGAAGAGCAGTACGATTCGTATCTGGGCGGGTTCGATGTCGGCGAGTACGGCGATGTCGAGATCGAGAGCAGCGAGAAGCGCCTGACCGTGCGCAACCGGCTGCGGGCAGCTGCGCGCCGGCGTGGTGTCGCCATCTCGTTCCTGCGGGTGCGCGGTCAGATGCTGCGCTTCTTCGTCGCCGCCCCGGCGGAAGCCAAGCCGTCCGCTCCATCGCAGCGCGGTCGTGGTCGTCCGAAGCGCAGCGCCTGACTGGCGGTTGGTCTGTGGCGCAATGGTGGGCGTCACGATTGCTCCGGCGAGTTGTTTCGCGATTGCACCGCTCGCCCCATGATCCCCACGGGCGGTGCAGGCTGATCCGGCGTGCCTGCGATCAGCGATGCGTCAGATGACATACACACCATGAAAACTTCATAGCTGCTTTTACATCCCCCTTCGGGGGCTATGCTATACTCTGGCGCAGGTCACCACGCACCAGCAAGGGGATGTATGCGAATCATCAAGGCCAAGGCACCGATGCGGATCGGGTTCTTCGGTGGCGGCACCGACGTCAGCCCGTATGCCGAGGAGCACGGTGGTCGTGTCTTGAACTGCACCATCGACAAATACGTCCGCTGCATGCTCCGGCCACACGATTCCGACGGTGTCGTCATCCGGTCGCTCGACCTCGAGGCCGTCAGTCGCAACGTCACCGGGCGGTGGGATGGCCGGCTGAGCCTGCCGCAGGCGGTACTCGACGCGATGCCGGCGGCACAGGGTGTCGAGATCACCATGTTCTCCGATGTGCCGCCCGGGAGTGGCCTTGGCTCGTCATCCGCGCTGGTCGTGAGCATGCTGAAGTTGCTCGCCACGGCGCACCACCTGCCACTGGATCGCCACGAACTCGCCGAACTGGCCTATCGCATCGAGCGGGTCGATCTCGGC
>CAIQIY010000405.1 GCA_903871975.1 uncultured Chloroflexota bacterium
ATGCCGGCGCCGATGGCGAACCGGCTGATCTGACCGGCGAGCGTGCCGAGCGCACGGCTCAGCGGGCTCGGCTCCTTGCGCAACGCCGACGTTGCCCCGGCGATCTGACCGAGCATGCTCTGCATGCCGGTCGCGATGACGACGGCTACCCCGCTACCCTCGACGACCTCGCAGCCGGCGAGGATGACGTTGGGCCGGTCAGCCGGCGCCAGCGTCGGATCGGCGAGGGCACCGGCAAATTTGCTCACCGGCGCGGCATTCCCGGTGAGAATCGCCTGGCGGGCGCGCAGCCCGTCACCACCGAGGATGTACACGTCGGCGGCAAGGATCATGCCAGGACGGAGCGGCACGATGTCGCCGGCGACCAGCTCGCTGGATGCGATCGCACGATGGACGCCATCACGCCGGACGTCGGTCATCGCCGGGATGACTTGGCGCAACGCCGCGATCGAGCGCTCGGCGAGGTACTCCTGCCATGCTGTGAAGACACCATTCACGATGGCGATGACGAGAATCGCCAGCCCCAGGGCAGTGCTGTCGCTGATGAGCGCGAGAATCGCGGCACCAAGCAGGATCAGCGTGATCCAGTTGCCGAATGGTCGCAGCGCCCGTACGATGGCAGATGACTCGATCGGTGCCTCGACGCTGTTGGCTCCCTGTGCAGCGAGGCGTTGCCGTGCCTGCTCGTCGCGCAGGCCAGTGGTCGCGGTGTCAAGAACATCGCGCACCTGATTGGGTGACATCGATGCCACCTGTTCGAGCGTCGGCACCTCCACCGGTTCGCCTCATCGCTGCGCGCACAACCGCGCCCTGCCAGGTGCCTGCCCAATCGCGGCGCCTACTGTGGCGCCCATTCTAGCCGGTCGTTGCGCTGGCTGCAAGATGCACCGACGGCTGGCTGTTCTGGTCAGCGTCTGCCGCAGTGTGATTGCATCCGGCGGTCAGCACCGTTCAGGCACGTTGACCAGCATTCGGGTACCAGCTGCGCTGGGTGTGGGCCAGAGCGACCGAGACACGGGCAGCGGATGCGGAGATCGTGGGCTTCCATATCGACCAGCCTGCAGCACGGGAACGGGAGTGCCGCGGCGCAGCCGCGGCGTGGGCGCCACGTGGTCGCGCCACATCGGGGGCATGCCGCACGACATGCGCAGCGGATCGAGGGCGTCGCGACGCCGCCTCGGCTCCTGCGCCATGCCGGAATCATCGGCGATCGCGCTGGTCAGCCATGCATCGGTGCTGTCGTCGCAGATACCCATCACAACGCGGGCGGATCAGCGCTGGCCGGGGTTCCGCCGCGTCGCATCACGGTAGGCACCTGGTGTCATGCCAGAGAGCCGCTTGAAGGTCTTTGATAAATGGTGAGCATCGGCAAAACCGCAATGTTCGGCAATATGCGCAATGGAATGCTCTGAGTCACGCAGGAGTTCTTGAGCGCGCTGTACACGCAATGTCAAGAGATATTGATGAGGAGAAAGCCCGAATTGTTTGCGAAACACGGACGTGAAATGAGATCTCGAGAATCGGGATCGTTCTGCCAGCTCCGCGACGCTGATGGTATCCGATAGATGAAACAAGCAATACGCTGTCACCCAGTTGAGCGCCTGGGGCTGATCAGGCGTCACGTGTGCCAGCGTACTGAACTGCTGGAGCAATGACAACACGAGCCCCATGGCATGATGCTGGCTCTGAAGCTGGCCGAGGATCGTCTGCTGCTGCCAGGTCCCAATCATTCTGAGCAGGGTCTCGCGAAACGCGGGCACATCGGCAGGCTGAAAGACGATCGGCACCGCGATCCCCGGAAGATCATTCAACCGCGGTTGCATCAGCTCGTGCAGACCGTTGAGGTCAGTCTGCAGCGAGCGTGTCACAAAGCTGGCTGCACGACGCGGATTATAAAACAGGTCCAGGTGAGCGAATGGCGTGATGGTATTGCTATGGCCACACAGGGCATGCAGTTCGTTCGGCTGAATCAGACAGCACTGCCCTGGCGGTACCTCATGGTCGGCACCTTCCACCGTGATCGTGAAGCGCCCCTCCTGCACATAGATCAGCAGATAGTCCAGCAGCCGACGGGCGCCGGTTCGCCAGGGCGTGCGGACCGCGTGATCGGCCGCGCGGATGTAAGGGACGATCGGGCTGGGAAACATCGTCGCATCCGACACGATGATCGACAATCGGTGGAGTCATGGCGATTCAGACACACGTTGCGGTCGATTATACCATGTGCAGGGCGACGTATCGGCATAGGATCGGACTGATGGCGGTGACCTGTGGCAAGTGTCACCCGATCACGGTGAGTGGGCAGTTCCCGCGTATAACCCGGCATCACCGGCCTGGCACGCGGCATGCGACAGACGGAGAGCGACCGATGGAAGGCGGCACGCAGCAGGTGACGATCGGCTTTCGTCATCGCGATGGTACGATCAGCTGGGGGCAGGCGAGCACGGGTTCACTCATGACTCTTGCTGTGGAGCTCGGTGTAGTGGGTATCGAAGGCCAGTGTGGTGGCTACCTCGCCTGCGGCACCTGCCACG
>CAIQIY010000406.1 GCA_903871975.1 uncultured Chloroflexota bacterium
GTCGACGCGCGCCCACTGGATGGTGCCCTGCGGCGGGCTGCCCGACGGCAGGTTGAACGAGCTCCACGTCGTGCCGAAATCACGCGACCAGAACACCTTGCCGGTGCCGATGGCGGCGACCTCGCCAGGAAAGCCGCTGGTCGTCGGGCTCGACAGCGTGTCAGTCGATGTCGCCCCCTCGTCCGCGTCGTCGATGTCCAGCGTCACTGGCACCCAGCTGGCGCCGTAGTCGCTGGTGCGGTAGAGCGACGGCAGCCCGGTCGTGTTGGCGTAAAACACGCCGCTCAGCCCGTCGGCGACGACGGTGCCGACCTGGCCGCCGTACGCGGGCAGCAACTCGAGCACCGCGCCGCTCGCCGTCAGGCTGATGGTCGTGGTCACGTTCGCACCACTGACGGTGATGCTGTCCGAGCCGACGGCATAGCCGCGCAGCGCGGCACGCACGGTGTAGGCCTTGTCGGCGACGGCGGTGAATGTCACCAAGCCAGTCGAGTCGGTGACGCCGGCATGGTAGTCGGCAGCCGCGCCATCGTCGGGAGACAACGTCACGAATGCGCCTTCGATGCCGGCTGTGCCCTCGGTCACCGTCACGGTGACGTCGCCCGCGGCGCGGGCGGTGCGCAGGGTGGGGACGGCGAACAGCGCCGCGACGAACACCAGCGTGGTGAGTGCGGCGAGCCTGGGCCTCCGATACATGCGGTTCCTCCTTCCATCGTGTGCTGCCACTGCCGGCTGGGCAGGGGGACAGGGTCAGGACGAATGGGTCGGTGGTCACCCTCTGAATACCTGCATCGTGCCACCATTATACAACAGGTGCGCCATATGCATTGCATCCGACGCGATTGTCAATGATGTGTCACATGATGCTCCAGCGACGCAGTCATCATGGCATAACGAGACAGTGATGCATCATTGAGCCGGGTTGTAGATGATGTATGTATCACGACACATGATTCGTGAATATCATGAATGCCGAATCGTCACGCGAGATGACCGAACGCCCTCATGGGGGCGCCCGCACACAGCAATGGCAGCAGGGCATGCCGCGCAGCCTTGCGCGCATATGCTAGGATGGCGTGCAACGGCAGGCGGCGACTGCGGGGGAGCGATGGCACGACAGCGGTTCAGGAACATCCTCGGCGGATGGATCATGCTGCTGGTAGTGGGCAGCATCGCCGGCGCGGCGGCATCGGCGGCGCCGACCAGCGCGCCACAGCAACGGCTGATCGTCAGCCTGGCACTGCCGTCCAGCGACGCGGCACGCGTCCACTCTGTCGCCGACGCGCTGCTCGCACGAAGCGCCGGACAGATCGAGGTCGTCAGGCGCTACGCCACGCTGCCAGCCATCGTCGTGCGTGCCGACGCTGCCGGCCGGGCGGCGCTGGCCGCCGATCCGGCGGTAGCACACATCGCCGAGGATCGGCTGCTGGCGCCGGCGCTCAACGAGAGCATCACCATCATCGGCGCGGCGCCGGTGTGGGCACGTGGCTACACCGGAGTCGGCCAGGCGATCGCCATTCTCGACACCGGAATCGCGCGCGATTCGCCATTCCTGACCGGCGCCATCATCGACGAAGCGTGCTTCTCGACCAACGACACCGGCATCGATGGGTTCGGCAACCCCTACCCGATCGTGTCGTTGTGTCCCAACGGCCTCGAGGATCAGTACGGCGACGGTGCCGGCGCCGACTGCGACGCCACGCGCGTGGCCAGCTGCAGTCACGGCACCCACGTCGCAGGCATCGCCGCCGGGCGAACGCGCATCGTCGACCTCGCCGGCCGGCCGACGGTGGTGCGCGGCGTCGCGCCGGGCGCAGCGCTCATCAGCATCCAGATCTTCTCGGAAGTGCGCTCGGCCGCAGTCTGTGGTACCAGCGCCGCATGTGCCCGCACGTTCATCTCGGATCAGCTCGCAGCCCTCGAATATGTCGAGCTGCTGACCGGCTTCTACGACATCGCTGCCGTGAACATGAGCCTGGGCGGTGGCCGCGAGGCGACAACCTGCGACACGGCGTATCCGGCGTACACCGACGTCGTGCGGCGGCTCGCGGCCCTCGGCGTCGCCACGGTCGCCGCCACCGGCAACGACGGCTTCCGCGACGGCATCTGGTTTCCCGCATGCCTCAGCGACGTGGTGAGCGTCGGCTCGTCGACGGCCAGCAGTTCGGGCGGTGCCACCGACCGGCTGTCGGGGTTCTCGAACACGACTGCATGGATGGATCTGCTCGCACCCGGCGAGTATGTCCTGTCGTCGTGGCCGGACGGCAGCTACCGCTACCTCAGCGGCACCTCGATGGCGGCGCCGCACGTCGCCGGCGCGCTGGCGCTGCTCGGGCAGGCAGTGCCGACGGCGAGCACGGCGGCGCTGCGCCGCGCGCTGCACGACAATGGCAAGCCCATCCCAGCCGACCTCGGCGGCGCGAGCGTGGTGCTGCGGCGGCTGGACCTGCGTGCGACACTCGATGCACTCGCGCCGGGGCCGATCTTTATTCCGTGGCTGCGCCGCTGAGCGGGTGCGCCGATTTCTGCTGCGGCATCGGGCAACCACACGTTGCAATCTGGCATTCATCGCATTGCAATGCCGTTTCATGCCACAGCCACGCCATTTGACATTCTGCGTGTTCTTGCTACAATAGTCATGCGATGCCACAGGGCATCCAACTCTCGCGAGCCAGCACGCGTCCCGTACGCGTGGCCGGCGCGTCGGCGACGGTGCCGGCGCCCTGCACGGTCTCGCTGCAGTCGAGGCGATATGGACGGTCAGGCCAATCGAGCGTGGCGCAACGCGGAGTGTCAGTCTGCCAACCGGCAGCGGGCGCGCCGGGTGTTTTCGCTGCCGCAGCGCATCGTCTGATCGACGGCGCTGCCGCTCGCGGCACCCCGCGCCGCCCGGCGTGGGGGTAATCGTCCCCTCAGCAATTCCTGCCTCCCCATGGAACGGCGTCACATGGTTCTCTCTGTGTCGGCGCCACACTGCGTGGTGCCATCTTGTGTGCACCCGGGAGGGCACCACGAGTGAATAACCGTGCGTCTTCGTATGCCGAAACGTTCGAGCAGCGGTACGCGATCAGCGCCGAAGGGCCGCTGACAGACTTTCTCAGCCGGCGTGACGGGCGCCTGCTGCTGGGCGATGCCATCGACCTGAATGCGATGGTAGCGCGATACGGCGCGCCACTCGAGGTCGTCTACTGCCCGCAGATCACCACACAGATCGAGCAGATGCAGGCCTGGGCGGCGCAGGCAGCAGCCGATGTCGGCTACCGTGGCGCGTTCGTCTACGCCTATGCCACCAAGGCCAACTTCGCCGAAGAAGTCGTCCGCACGGCGCTGGCGGCTGGCGCGCATTACGAGACATCGGCTGCCGCCGATGTTGTGATCGCACACCAGCTGTGGCGGCAGGGCATTCTGCCAGGCGACCGATGGATGTTCTGCAATGGCTCGAAAGATGCCGACTATCGCGCCGCGATGATCGCGTTGCGCTGCGCCGGATACGAGCGGCTGGTTCCGGTGGTCGACGATCTCGACGAACTGGCCGAGCTGATCGCCAGCTGCCCGGCGCCATTGCTGCTGGGGGTTCGCGAGCGGCACGCGCCCGAGGTCGTCGACCCACAGCACCCGGGTGCCGAGCGGTTCGGCCTGACCGCCGACGAGATGCGAATGGCGGTGCGCATGGTGGCTGGCACGCCGCACCGCATCGTGCTATACCACGCGATGGTCGGCAGCCAACTCGAGGATGCTGCCGCATGGCAACGCCGGCTGACGCAGTCGCTCGACGGTTTGCTGACGCTGCAGCGCGAAGCACCCACGCTGACGATGTTCAACATCGGCGGTGGCATGCCAACCTCGGCGTATCGCGTCGATTTCGCCTTCGACTATCCCGCATTCCTCACCCGCGTGTTTGCGCTGGTGGCACAAGGATGCGATGAAGCCGGTGTCGCACACCCGGCGTTGGTCGGCGAGTTTGGTCGCTACACCGTGGCCTCGCACAGCGTCTTCCTGCTCGAGGTCGGTGCGGTCAAGGCGGGTCAGGCCGCCGAGTCCTGGTACCTGATGAACGCCAGCCTGATGGTAAACATGCCCGACATGTTGTTCGTCGCCGGTCAGGAGTTCGTCGTGCTGCCGCTGGATGACTGGGACGCGCCAGCGGCGCCGGTGCGGCTCGGCGGTCGGGCAACATGCGACTCCGACGACTTCTACCCGCGGCCGGGGCAGTCGGCGCTGTGGCTGCCCGAGAGCACCGGCGGGCTGGTGCTGGCGGTATTCGGCGTCGGCGCGTACCAGCAGATGATCTCCGGGCGTGGCGGCGCACACCACTGCCTGACGCCCGATATGCGGCGCATCATCATCGAGCGCGACGACGATGCGCTGGTGGTACGCGAGGTGCCACCGCAGAGCCTGGGCCGCATCATGGAGGCGCTCGGCTACACCCGCGAGACGCTCGAACCACTGATGCCGGCGGTGCCGGCCGCCGAGCCGGTCGAACGCCTGCCGCGCACACCACGGCGCGCGCAGTCGCTGTTCCGGCCGCGGGTCGGCGGCGAGCTGCGGAATCGCCGCGCGCGGATCTGAGGCGCACGCATGGTGCAGGTCTGGACGATCCCGCAGCAGTTGCCGGCAGATGCCTCGCTGCCGGCGCTGCTGGCAGAGCTCGACGATGCCGGGCGCGCCCGCCACGCCCGCCTGGTGACGGCAACGCTGCGCGAGCGCTATCTGGCGACCCACGTGGCGGCACGGCGCATCCTCGGGGCGCTCCTCGGCTGCGCCCCGGCGGCACTGCCGATACGCCATGGTGTCCACGGCAAGCCGGCGCTGCCGGCACCATGGTCGTTCAACCTGAGCCACAGCGGTGGCTACGCACTGTTGGCGGTCGCCCACGGCGGCGAGCTGGGCGTCGACATCGAGCAGATGCGCGCCGACATCGATGCGGCGGCGATCAGTGCACGCTACTTCCACCCCGCCGAACGCGCGGCGCTCGCGGCGCTCGCCGCCGATGCGCGCCGCGAGGCGTTTTTCCGGTGCTGGACACGCAAAGAAGCCTACCTCAAGGCGGTAGGCGTCGGGCTGGCCGGCGGCCTCGCACAGTGTCGTGTGTCGCTCGACCACGAGCATGCGGCGTTGCTCGAGGTGGCCTGGGACCCCGCCGAGGCCGATCGCTGGTGGATGGCCAGCTGGCAACCGCGCCCCGGCTATGCTGCGGCGCTGTGCGTTGCCCAGCCGCGGGCTGCCGTCGTGTTCCACGAGTGGCAACCCTGATGCGCGCGGGCACGACACCGCTCACGCTGCGGCGCGTGATGCCCGAGCGTGCCCCAACCACCCGGGCATCGGTGGCCGGGCTACGCGATTCCATCCTGAGTTACACATCGCAGCAGGCAGCATGCCGTCATTCGCCACTCGGCGATGCTGCAGACGAGGTTGCTGCGTATGTCTGCGTCTGCCATGCCCCACACCAGCAGGGCTGTTGTCTGCCCGGTCGTGTTATGGTAACATCCACTGGGTTTGCGACGCTGCGGGAGGCCAATTGACGCCCATGCGCCACACCACTGCGGCACGCGCCGCCACGCTGACTGTGCTGTGCGCGGCACTCGCGCTGCTGCTCGGCGCAATCGGAGTCGGTAGCTCCCGCTCACCTGTCGAAGCAGTCCTCGCCTATCCACAGCCGACCGATACGCCGGTACCAACGCCCCCGTACCCGGCATACCCGGTCTTTCTACCATCGATGCTGAGCCCGTGAGGCGCCACGCGGTGGAGCCCACCACGCGAGGTGCCGTTCCTCGGCAGGTGGTGCCGAAAGAAGAAGGGAAGGTGGAAATGTCACAGCGCATGCATGCCCCA
>CAIQIY010000407.1 GCA_903871975.1 uncultured Chloroflexota bacterium
GGCTCCTCGGCCAACCACGCAGCCACACGCAGAACATCGCGTGCCGCCGCGACCAGGACGTGTATCAGCCGCGTCTTCGTCAACCCGATGGTAGTGATGGGGCCGAGCGCAGCGCGCACACGCATGACGGGGTTGCCGTTGGGACCGGCGGCGCGAGCGACACGAGCAGGTTCGCCGGGAATGACGGAGCCGAGGGGCGCGTGCAACGACATCGCAACCCTCCGCGCGTGAAGGATACTGCCCTGAAACATAGCCGATGGGGAGCCGGTTGCCCAGGACCAGGCAACGCTGCGGCCCGCTCAGTGGAGATTTGCCAGCAGTATCGTTGCATCAGCCCTGAGCCCAGCTGCTACCCGGTAGACATCCGCCCGGCCGCATGCTATGATGCGGCGCGAGGGTTGTGCCGGCACGCGTGGCGGATCGAGCCGGGCGCGCACCGGAGCCGACGGCGGGGGGCATCACGATGCGGCGCGATCTCACCGGCAAACGAGCGCAGAAGTTGACGGCGCAGTATGCATTGACCGATGAGGAAATCCAGCGAATCGTCGCCGCAGCACGGATCACGCTTGCGACCTTCGATCCCGAGTACCGGGCGAACGTCACACAGATCGCCAGCGATCTGCAGCGAAGCCGGCCGACGATCTACGGCTGGGCTGATCGGGCGCTGGTAGCAATGATCGGCGCGTTGCGTCAGATTCGCGCAGGGCGGCCGCCAAAACTTCGCAGCGACAACGGCCAGTGAGCGCAACACCGCACGCCGATAGTCACCAGCACGAGCATCCATGCACCAGCGGCACCACCAATCGACAGATGACACACGAAGGGGCTGCGCGTGATCGCACTGATCAGCGTCTCGGACAAGCGCGGCGTGGTCGAATTCGCCAGCGCGCTGGTCGCACTTGGCTACCACATCGTTTCAACCGGCAATACTGCCCGACACCTGGCTGCTGCTGGTGTCCCGGCGCGCGCCGTCAGCGAGCTCACGCAATTCCCCGAGATCCTCGACGGACGGGTGAAGACGCTGCATCCGGCCGTGCATGGTGGCATTCTGGCGCGGCGTGACGATGCCGGGCACATGACGCAGCTCGCCGAGCATCAGATCACACCGATCGATCTCGTGGCAGTAAACCTGTACCCGTTCGCGGCCACCATCGAGCAACCGGATACGACCGATGCGGCGGCGATCGAGCAGATCGACATCGGTGGCCCGGCGTTGCTGCGCGCTGCTGCCAAGAATCACCAAGACGTGCTGGTCGTCGTCGATCCGGCACGCTACGACGAAGTGCTCGCTGCGTTGCGCGATTCGCGCGTAACGCTGGCACTGCGCCGCACGCTGGCGGCGGCGGCGTTCGCCCACACCGCTGGCTCTGATGCGCGCATCGCGCGGTACCTCAATGCCCATGATCCATTGCCACCGGAGCTGACGCTGATCTTGCCGCAAGCCCAGCAGCTACGCTACGGCGAGAACCCACACCAGCGCGCGGTGTTGTATGGCGAATTCGCACGGTATTTCGCCAGCATTCATGGTCGCGAGCTCTCGGCGATCAACATCATGGACATCGCGGCCGCCACGGCGCTGTTGAGCGAGTTCGATCCCGACGATGGTGTCGCGCTGACGATCGTCAAGCACACCAACCCGTGTGGCGTCGCCAGCGCACCAACAGCGTTGCAGGCCTGGCAGGCGGCGTTCGCCACCGATCGTGAGGCGCCGTTCGGCGGTGTGATCGCGCTCAACCAGCCGCTCGACCTGCCAGTCGCCCAGGCGATCGATGATATCTTCAGCGAGATTGTGATCGCGCCATCGTTCTCTCCCGAAGCGCTCGAGGTGCTGACCCGCAAAAAGCAGCGCCGGTTGGTCCGCTGGCTGGCACCCGCGCCACGCGACGAACTGCAGTATTTCAGTGTGCCGGGTGGCCTGCTCGCCCAGCAAGCCGATCCTGCTGTCGCCGGCGACCCGATGCGGGTGGTGACGCGCCGGGCGCCGAGTGACGAGGAATGGCGCGCGTTGCGATTTGCCTGGCGCGTCGTCAAGCACGTGAAGTCGAACGCGATCGTCTATGCCGCTGCCGACCGTACGCTCGGCATCGGCGCCGGCCAGATGAGTCGCGTCGACGCGTCGCGCCTGGCGGTGTCAA
>CAIQIY010000408.1 GCA_903871975.1 uncultured Chloroflexota bacterium
CTGATACGAACCATGATGGCGTCGGCCGGAGTCGCGTCCGCGGCGCCGGCCCTTCACGTCGTGACGGAGACAGATACGATGGCATTCCTCGAGATCACAAACCTCACCAAGCGCTATGGCGCCGAGACGACCGCGCTCGATGGCATCTCGCTCTCGATCGAGCGCGGCGCGTTCGTGGTGGTCATCGGCCCGTCGGGTGCCGGCAAGTCGACGCTGCTGCGCTGCATCAACCGCATGATCGACTGGACCACCGGCGACATCACGCTGGATGGCGTGTCGGTGGGCACGCTGACCGGGCCGGCGCTGCGCCGCCACCGCAGTCGGATCGGCATGGTCTTTCAGCACTACAATCTGGTCAACCGGCTGAGCGTACTCGAGAACGTGCTGCACGGCCGCCTGGGTGCGATGTCGTCGCTGACGGGCGTGCTGGGCTTGTACAGCGCCGAAGCGCAGCAGGAGGCGCTGCGCATCGTGCAGATGCTGGGCCTCGAGCCGCAGCTGTACAAGCGGTGCGACCAGCTGAGCGGTGGCCAGAAGCAGCGGGTCGGCATCGGCCGGGCGCTGATCCAGAATCCGGCGTTGCTGCTGTGCGACGAGCCGATCGCCTCGCTCGATCCGAACGCCGCGCGCGTCATCATGGACACGCTGGCGGACATCAACCGCACGCTGGGCATCACGGTGCTGGTGAACCTGCACCAGGTCGATGTGGCACTGCGCTATGCGGCCCGCATCATCGGCGTCAATGGTGGGCGCGTGGTCTACGATGGTCCGCCGAGTGGCGTGACGCGCGAGCACATCGCGACGATCTACGGTGCCGAAGCCGATGCATTGCTCATCGAGCGGCAGGTGACCGATGTTGCCGCATGAGTATCTGCTGCGCAGGCGCGTCTGGGCCGGGGCCGGGCTGGCGATCATCGTCGCATTGGCGTCGGGGGCATCATGGCTGACCGACTTTGATCTCGGTCGTGCGCTGCAGGCCTTCCCCGAGGCCGCGAGCTGGGCGGTGGCGAATTTTGTGCCCGATGCGGCGGCCTGGAAACGTCTGCCGAAGATTCTCGACAAGCTGAACGAGACCATCCTGATGGCGGTGTCATCGTCGACGGTGGCAGCGGTCTTCGCGCTGGTGTTCGCCATCGCCGGCGCCCGCACGACCGCCGTGCATCCGCTGGCCGGGCTGGTGAGCCGCGGCATTGCCACGGTGTTCCGCAACATCGACGTCTCGGCGTGGGCGCTGATCCTGCTGTTCTCGTTCGGCCAGAGTGCCTACACCGGCTACCTGGCATTGTTCTTCGTCACCTTCGGCTTTCTGGTGCGCGTGATGATCGAGACGATCGACGACGTGAGCACCGATTCGGTCGAAGCGTTGCGCGCGACCGGCGCGGCCTACGTGGCAATCATCAGCCAGAGCGTGATCCCCGCATGCCTGCCGCGCATGCTGAGCTGGGTGCTGTTCATGATCGAGACCAACATCCGCAGTGCGACGCTGGTCGGCATCCTGACAGGCACCGGCATCGGCTTTCAGTTCGACCTGTATTACAAGAGCTTCAACTACCCGGCGGCCAGCCTGCTGGTACTGGTGGTCGTCCTGGCAGTGCTGGCGATCGAGGTCTCCTCGAATGCCATTCGACGGGCGGTGCTGTGATGACGATCTTGCCTCCCCGGCCGTTCAACGGTGCACGCTGGCTGGTGCGCGCGACGCTGGCGGTGCTGACGGTCCTGACCATCCTGGCGTTCGCGACGTTCGACAGCCGCTCGGTGGACATCGGCACGGCGACGGTCGACTTTCTCGCCGGATTTCAGCGGCTGCTGCTCGAGCCGCGGCTCGAGAATGTGACGGTCGTCGAGCTACTCGAGCAGCTGGCGATCACGGTGGCGCTCGGCGCGCTGACGACGTTGATCGGCGCCGTCGTGGCATTTGTCCTGGCGCTCGGCGTGGCGCGCAACCTGGCGCCGCGGTGGCTGAGCGTCTCGATCAACGCCGTCACCGCCCTCGTGCGTGCCGTGCCGACGGTCTTGTGGGTGTTGTTGTTCGCCGTCTCCGCGGGCCTCGGCAGCGTCGCCGCCGTGATCGGCATGAGCTTCCACTCGGCGGGCTATCTCATCAAGGCGTATGCCGAGTCGTTCGAAGAGATCGAGCTCGGCACGCTCGAGGCCCTTCAGGCGAGTGGCGCGACGTGGTGGCAGATCGTCGCCCAGGCGGTCGTGCCGTCGTCGGTGACGGCGCTGTTGTCGTGGACGTTCGTGCGCTTCGAGATCAATTTCTCGACGGCGATCGCGATGGGTGCCGCGGCCGGCGCAGGCGGCATCGGCTTCGATATGTTCATGGCGAGCGGGTTCTATCTGGATCTGCGCGAACTGGGCGCGTTCACCTACGCGGTGCTGGCGTTCGCCATCGCGCTGGAGTGGTTTGCGACGCGCACGACGGCGCGCATCCGCCGGCCCGTCTGACCGCGCATGGTTGTCGAGGAGTACTTGTGGTTGAGGATGCTGATCGCACGATGATTCTGGCTGCCAGCCCCGCCGCCGCCGTATGTGCGCTGGCCGAGCAGGTGTTGGCACGGCACGCCGACGATGCCGTGCACTGGATCCAGGCACCGCGCCTGGCGCTGGTGCAGCTGCGCGTCGCCGAGAGCGTCGCCGAGACGGCCTTCAATGCCGGCGATGTGCTGGTGGCCGAGGCGCGCGTCGACCTGGCCGGGGCGTTCGGCTTCGGCATGGTGCTCGGCGATGATCTGGCGCATGCCGCGGCGCTGGCGGTGCTCGATGCGGCGTCGCGCCTGCCGGGCGGCCTCGATGCCGCACTCACGGCGGCCATCGCGACGCTTGGCGCGACGCTGCGCGCAGCACAGCAACGCCGCTTCGCCATCAGTGCGGCGACCCGCGTGCAGTTCGAGACATTCTGAGTGCGGCACACGCCACCGCTGGAGAGGATCAGGTCATGGTTCCGCTGAGCACGCCGTTCGAGACCGCGTGTCGCGCCACGTTCCGTACGCTGCTGGAGTGTTTTGCGCGCCCCGGGACGATCGGCCAGCTCGGTGCGCCGCCGCTCGCGGCGCCCGCC
>CAIQIY010000409.1 GCA_903871975.1 uncultured Chloroflexota bacterium
ACCGGTGGTGCACTCGGCGCCGAGCTCGCGAAGACCGGTGTCGTGCTGACGGTCGGCGCAGCGGCCGGGGCAGCGCTGGCTGCCGGGCTGCGTCGGCGTTCGCGCCGGCCGGGCGGTACGCTGCCACGGGCGCCCTGACGGCCGCGGCACACCACACAGCGTGGCAGCCGCCCAGCCACCTCGGGGGCCACGCAGTCGGGGCGTGCCGGGCGCCCGGCAGCGATTGATGGCCTGGCGCGCTCAGCCGATCGGCGCGTAACTGCCGCGGCGCAGCGGTTCGCGGCGCACCAGTGCACGAGCCAACGCATTGTGGCGCTCCACCAGGCGACCCACATCGACGTCGAGCAACTGGCCATCGACGACCCGTGGGCGCCCGGCGACCAGGACCAGATCGGCGGTCGGCGGCTGGCAGAACACCAGCGACGCCAGCGGGTCATGCACCGCCGCACCCGCCAGCGGCAGCGTATCGAGGCGAAAGCCGACGAGATCCGCCGACATCCCCGGCGCAAGCGCGCCGATGTCGTCGCGGCCGAGCACCGCGGCACCACCGCGGGTCGCCAGCCAGAGCGCCTGATGCGCCGTGAGCGCCGCCGGATCACCGCCGACGCGCGCCAGCAGCAGCGCCTGGCGGGCCTCGGCCAGCAGATGCGAGCTGTCATTCGACGCCGAGCCATCGACGCCGAGGCCGACGCGCATCCCCGCATGGCGCATCGCACCGAGCGGCGCGATACCCGACGCCAGGCGCATATTCGACGACGGGCAATGCGCCACGCCGGTGCGACTCTGCCCCAGGCGCCGCACCTCGTCGGCCGACGGGTGCACAAGGTGTGCATGCCAGACGTCCGTGCCAACCCAGCCCAGCGTCTCGGCCAGTTCGACCGGTGTCTGGCCGAACGTGGCCTGGCAATACCCATGTTCGTCGCGCGTCTCGGCGAGGTGCGTATGCGAATGCACGCCGTACGCGCGCGCCAGCGCCAGGCTCTCGCGCATCAGATCGGGGGTGACCGAGAACGGCGAGCACGGCGCCAGCACGATGCGGGTCAGCGCATGGCGTGCCGCGTCGTGGTACTGCTCGATCACGCGGCGCGAGTCGCGCAGGATGGCATCTTCGGCCTCGACGACGCGATCGGGCGGCAGGCCACCCTGCGACTCACCGAGCGACATCGAGCCGCGTGCCGCGTGGAAGCGAATGCCGATGGCGCGGGCTGCGGCGATCTGGTCGTCGAGCGTGGCGCCATTCGGCCAGATGTAGGTATGGTCGCTGGCGGTCGTACAACCGCTCAGCAGCAGCTCGGCGCACGCCACGGCAGTGCTCACCGCGATCGCCTCGGGGGTCAGCTCGGCCCAGATCGGATAGAGCGTCTTGAGCCAGTTGAACAGCGTAGCGTCCTGTGCCGCCGGCACATTGCGCGTCAGCGTCTGGTAGAAGTGGTGATGCGTATTGACCAGGCCGGGCATCACCAGCATGCCACGCGCATCGATCAGCCGATCCGCCTGGCGCGGCACCTCGTTGCCAGCACCGACATGGGTGATGACGCCATCGCAGATGCGCAACGCGCCATCGACGATCCGCCGGTCGGCGTCGTCCATCGTCACCAGCAATGCCGCATGCTCGAGCACCAGTGTCGTCATGACTGCTCCTCGCTGGCGGTGGCGCGCCGCAGTGCCATGCGCACGCGCTCGGGAGTCATCGGTTGCCGGCTGAGCCAGGCGCCGGTCGCATCATGGATGGCCGCCGCCAATGCCGGCGCGAACGGCACCAGCGGCATCTCCGACATGCCGCGCGCGCCGAACGGGCCCTGATCATCGGCGTGTTCGAGGATGAGCGGGATGATCCGCGGCGCCATATCGAGCGCCGTCGGCAGCAGATACGTCGAGAAGCCGGCCGTCCGCACCTGACCATCGCGCATCTGGAACTCCTCCATCAATGCGTACCCCAGCGCCTGGGCCAGCGCGCCCTCGATCTGCCCCACAACCTGCTGTCGATTGATCGCGCGGCCGACGTCGTGCGCGCTGATGATCGTCACGACGCGACATTCGCCAGTGGCGGGATCGACGTCGACTTCGAGCGCCTGGGCGGTGTAGCCATAGCAATAGTTCGGCCGGCCG
>CAIQIY010000410.1 GCA_903871975.1 uncultured Chloroflexota bacterium
AGATCGCCATCCAGTTCCGCTCCGTCCCGTTGATGATCTTCGAGGCGGGGCCACTGAATGACATCGACCCGAACATGCTGACGATTCGCATTCAACCCGAAGAAGGCATCACGCTGCGATTCAACTCCAAGGTTCCTGGGCAGACGACCCACATCCGTCCGGTGACGATGGATTTTCGCTACAACGCCTCGTTCGGCGTTGAGTCGCCAGAAGCCTATGAGCGGCTGTTGCTCGATGCATTGCTCGGTGATTCGACGCTGTTCACGCGGAGTGACGAAGTCGAGGCTTCCTGGTCGTTGATCACGCCAATCCTGCATGGATGGGCGCGCGATGAGCAGCCGCTCCCGCGCTACGAGGCGGGCGGCTGGGGGCCAGCCGAAGCCGACACCTTCATCGGCCGGATCGGAGCGAAGTGGCGGCGGCTCTAGCGGGGAGGATGCGATGACGATCAGCCGGCTGCCGCTCGACCAACTGCATGTCGATGTGCGTACCATTGAGCGCGAGTTGTCTGCCATCTGGCAGCGCGCGGCCGACGAGCGCGAACCGGCGCGCACGTCGGTGACGCGCACCTGCGTGCTGAATCTGGTGGTATTGACGTTCGACGGCATGCATGGCGTCGAGCCTGCGACGACAGTGATCGACCAGCTGACGGCGCAGCATCCCAATCGTGCCATCGTCGTCGGCTGCGACATGCGTGCGGCAGCGCCGTATCTCGATGCCTGGGTGCAAGCGCACTGCCAGCTACCGGCACCAGGGCGGCCGCAGGTCTGTGGCGAGCAGATCACGATCGAAGCGCGTGGCGCCGCAGCTGGGCAGGCATTGAGCGGGCTGATGTTGCCGCTGCTGGTGCCCGACCTGCCGGTGATGGTGTGGCTGCCCGCGTGTGATGCGCTGAACCAGCCCCTGAGCCAGCGTGTCCAGCGGCTGGCCGATCGCGTGATCGTGGACAGCACGACCGCAGCGCAGCCACTCGCGATGCTTCGCACGCTAGCCGAGCTGACCGCGCAGGGGGTGGTGCTGAGCGACATCGCGTGGGGCCGACTGACGGCATGGCGCGAACTGGTCGCCGGTCTCTTCGATGCGGCCGATCACCGCGAGCATCTCGGCAGCGTCTATCGCGTGACGATCGACCATGCGCACGATGAGGCAGCGCATGCCCAGGCGCTGTTGCTGACCGGTTGGCTGGCATCGTGCCTCGACTGGCACATCGTCAGCCACGAGCACGGCGGCGTGATCTGGATGCGCCAGCAACGCCAACCGTTGCGCGTCGAGCTGCGGTCGCGCGCTGGCCACTCGTCGGGCATCGCAGCGCTGGAGTTCTCGTGTGCCCGCGCCCGGTTCGGCGTGGTCGGCGACGCGTTGCCGGATCGCGCGACCGTCTCGGTGCAGATCGGTGGCCGACGGCAGATGCGCCAGACGGCACGCCTCGATGTCCTCGATGCGGCGACGCTGCTCGGTCGTGAGCTGCAATGGCTCGGCATCGATCAGCGGTATGTCGCTGCGCTGCGTGCAGCCGCCGCGATGGCGTGAAGCTGCGGGCGGCAGCACGGCAGCAGCGAACCTGATCGCCCGCACACTTGGGTGTTGCCGCCGCCCGATCAGTGCGTCAGCACAGCCAGCGCCAGCGCCACGAGGCGTGCGCCGGTCGCCAGCGCAAAACCGGCCAGCAACGCCAGCGGTAGCCAGACGAGCAGCACCTCGCCAATGCGCCAGGCAGTGCCCGCTCGATCACGAGCCAGGCCCGGCAGCAACTCGCCGCGCGTCGCATCCCAGCCGCCGAGCAACGTCAGGCCGCCGACGCCGGCAAACACTACCGCGGCAGCCGCCGCGATCACCACGCCCAGCCCAATCCAGAACGTCATGGTCCCCCCTTCGTCGGCATCACCGGCGCGTCAGGCGGCGCGACAGCACCACCCCGAATGGCAAGAGCAACCAGAAGCTCAGCAAGCGGAACACGATCGCCGCGCCGATCGCAGCCTCGGTCGGCACCCCTTGCACACCCAATGCCACCGCCAATGCGGTTTCGACGGCACCGCCGCCACCAGGCAAGATCACGAACGTACTCACAATCAGCGACAGGCCGTACGCCGCGCCTACGACCGGGAACGCGACCGTGACGCCGAGCCCGGTCAGGATGGCGAGCAGTGCCAGGCTGTGGCACGCAAACACCAGCAGCTGCAGCACTACCAGCACCGCCATGCGTGCCGGTTGTTCGAGCAACATCCGCCGGCTGGCCACGATCTCGTCGACCACCTGCACGACCTGTGGTTGGCTCCAGATCGGGCCGAACAGCCGATTGACGATGGTCTTGACGCGGAGCCCCCAGCGGTGCAGCGTGGCGTCGGGCCGCGAGCCGGCATACAGCAGCGTGCCGGTGATCAGCAGCGCCAGCCCCACGGCACCATAGCTCACCGATGCGCCCGTCAGCCCATGGGTGGCGATCAGGTAGAGCAGGCCGTAGCCGAAGGCGATCAGCACCGCGCCATTCCAGCTGAGCAGTTCGGTGCCGGCCACCATCGCGACGCTCGCCACCGGAAAGCCGCGCCGCCGCAAGCTGGCCACCAGGAACGCATACGCGGCGACGCTGCCACCCGGCAGCGCCTGGTTGATCAGGATGGCTACCAGCGCCGTGCCGGCGAGCCAGAGCACGCTGGCATGGTGCCCCAGCGCCGCCAGCACCCGGCCGTAGATCTGGCCCGCACAGACAAACCCCGCCACGATCAGCAGCATTGCAGCGACGAGCCACCATGGCTGGGCGCCGCGCAACAACGCCAGCGCCGCCGACACCTCGTGGCGGCTCTGATATGCCAGCAACCCCAGTGCCACGATGACCACTACCGCCAGAATTGCCGACCAGGGAACTCGTCGCATGAGTCTGCTTCCGATCTTCGCGCCGTCATCCATCACATCAGTAGCGTGCCAGATCGCGCGCTGCCACCGCGATCGTTGTCGCATCAACCATGAAGGCCGCCTCGAGCGTCTCGCTGAAGGGCACTGCCGGCACGTCCGGCGCTGCCAGGCGCCGCACCGGCGCATCAAGATCGGCGAACGCATGCTCGGCCACCACCGCAGCGACTTCACCCGCAAATCCGCCGGTGAGGTTGTCCTCGGAGACGATCAGGACTCGCCCGGTGTGGCGGGCGGTCGCCAGCACGGCGTCGCGATCGAGCGGTACCAGCGTGCGCAGATCGAGCACCTCGAGCTCGATGCCTTCGTGTGCCAGCACGTCGGCGGCGCGCAGGCTCTCATGGACCATGGCGCCATACGTGACGATGCTGACATCGCGCCCCGCCCGATGACAGACCGCCGTACCGAGCGGCACGAGCGCGTCGCGGTCGGTCGCCACCGGGCCACGCACCGAGCGATACAGCCGTTTGTGCTCGAGGAACAGGACCGGATCGGGATCCTCGATGGCGGCCAGCAGCAGCCCGCGAGCATCGTTGGGGGTCGCTGGCACGACGACCTTCAGGCCGGGGGTGCTGGTGAACAGCGCCTCGACGCTCTGGGAATGATACAGCGCACCGTGGATGCCACCGCCGAACGGTGCACGCACGACCAGCGGGCAACTCCAGTCGCCATGCGAACGGTAGCGCATACGCGCCGCCTCATTGAGGATCTGGTCGATCGCGGGATACAGATAGTCGGCAAACTGAATCTCGGCGACCGGGCGCAAGCCATGCAATGCCATGCCGATCGCCACGCC
>CAIQIY010000411.1 GCA_903871975.1 uncultured Chloroflexota bacterium
CGAAACACAATACGCCACTGTTGCATTCGTCGATCAGGCGTTCGGTGGGGGTGGCGGCACGCTCCTCGACGATCCCACGCACGACTCCGGCTGCGTCGCGCACGATGCGGCCGTAGCCGGTCGGATCGGCGGTGCGAAACGACAGGACGCCGACCAGCGCGCCGGCGGCGCGTCGCGCTGCGATGACTGCGCGTGCGCTCGCCGGGCGTAGCAGCGGCGCATCACCGAGCAGGACCAGCACGTCGTCGGTGCGGCTGGCAGGCGTCGTGTGCGCCTGCAATGTGGCATGGCCGGTGCCGCGCCGCTCGTGTTGCGGGACGCAGACTGGTGCCGGATCGCTGCGTTGCGCCAACTGCGCGCCGACGGCGCCGAGCGTGTCGGGCGCGAGTACGACGGTTATGGCAGCGGCATCGAGGCCAGCGGCGATGTCGAGGATGTACTCGAGCATTGGCCGACCACACAGTGGATGCAGGACCTTGGGCAACGCGGAACGCATGCGCGTCCCGGCGCCTGCCGCGAGGACGATGACACCAAGACTCATACGCTCCAGCCAACGCAGCACGCTCTGCCGTGCCGCGAATCGTTCGGCGAGGGGGTGTCGTCGGACGTCATCAGGCTCATCCGTTGCAGGACCCCCTACTGGCTGCCGGGCCAGGACTCGAACCTGGACAGACGGATCCAAAGTCCGCCGTGCTGCCATTACACAACCCGGCACTGGCTCGCCATGGGGCCGATTATAGCACGGGGGCGTCGGTGAAGCAACTACGGCAAGGTCGCCGTCGGCGTGCCGGCACCGCTGTTGTGGTGCGACCGATGTGCGTGCGGTGATCCCCGATCGTGCATGCCCGGGATGCGCGGCGTGCGGCCTGCACGGTCGCAGCATGGTCCCCGCACCATGAACAGCATCACGGCCCGTGCCACATCAGGTGGCCGCATCGACGTCGCGATCGACCATCTCGCCGCGGGCTATGCTATGATGATGATGCGCTGCCGACGGCACCGACCCGGCATCGATGTGGCCAGACTGGCTGCCGATCGGTGCGATTCGGCCGCTGGGTCACCGGTGACGATCGGTACAGACACAGGAGCGACGACAATGCCGGTGATGATTCCGTTGACGAGCGCTGCACATGGCGGCACGAGCCTGTCGTGTGGCACACACGACGCCCATTGCGGCACCGATTGTGACTGCGGTTGCCCGTATACCGGCATGGAACAACGCGGCTTGGTCGAGCCCATCAGCGCCGTCGAGGCACGCTACCCCGGCGAATGGCTGGCGTTCGTCATCCCTGCCGGCGAAGACGAATACGCGCCCGACCACGGCATGCTGGTCGTTCATAGCCACGACGATGCGGAAGTCTTCGCGGCGATCGCGCGCGTGACGTTCAATCAGGTGGTGCACGTGTACTTCAATGGCACACTCGAGTCGTTCAACGCGACGCTGTCGCTCGATTGAGCGGGCATCAGAGCTCGATGACCCCGCGGGTGCGCTCGCGATAGGCCCGCAGCACTGCGTCGGCCACCTCGCGGGGCTGGCGTGCGCCACGTGGCAGGCGAAACGGTGCGTGCTGCCACAGCGGCGTATCGACAGCGCTGAGACGCAGGTTGGTGACGGTGCGATCACGCAGCTCCTTGGACAGCACCGTGATGTAGCTGTCGAGTGCCGCTTTGCCAGCGGCGTAGGCGCCGAGCTTCGGCAAGGCGATGCGATCGGGATAGGCGCCAAGAAACACCAGATGGCCACCGGCGGGAATCAGCGGCAGCGAGTGATGCACGGCCTGATGTGCGCCGATCAGGTTGACTTCGATGGTTGCACGCAGCGCCTCGACTGATGTGTCGGCCAGCGGGCCGTTGCTCATCGCGCCGATCGCGTAGACCCACAGCGCAACGGCGCCACCGCTCTGTTGTGCGGCCCACAGCGTCGCAGCCGCGACATCGTGTGGCCGGGTGACGTCGGCGGCATAGGCGTCGTAGCCTGCGGCTTCGAGCGGCAACGGGTCGCGCGCGATCGCCAGCGGATGCAGGCCTGCAGCACGTATGCCGTCGAGCACCGCACGGCCGATGCCACCGGTGGCTCCCCAGATCAATGCATGATCCATCTGCGACTCCTTCTGCGACGCGCCTTGCGGGCATCCGCCGCCGGCGAGGACGATATGCCCCGCCACCGCCCATACCGACGCTACGCAGCACACCGCACGCTCGGATGCCGGCATGCCGTTCGCGCTCCCGCGACTGCATGTGCGCGCATGATGGCAGCACGAACGCATACGTGCCCACACTGTGCCGGTGCCGGCGCGCTGTCGCCGACATTCAACTGACGAACAGATGCGAATGCGCCGTCGCATGACGCATCTGCGCGATCTCGAGCAACGGAGCGCTGCTGTGCATCGCACGCCAATCCAGCGCAGCACCGCGCGCCGCAGCCGCCACGATCAGCGGGCGGCACGCCAGCGTCAGCCGCTGGGCCAGCAGGTAGTCGATCGCGCCCAGGCGTACTGCCGCGCTGATGAGGCTGGCCGCGAGATTGTGCAACTCGACGACCACGACGTCCTCGGGCGTCAGGCCGGCGGCGGTGCCCAGCAGCGCCATGGCGATGGTCTGGTGGCCGGGCGCCAGCGCCGCGTCGACGCGCTCGCGGTACACCGGCAATCGCGCATCGTCGGGGAACATGAGCGCACCCAGTGCGAGCACGCGGCCACCGCAGCGACGCGAGGCCAGGCGTATCTCGGCAGGCAAGCGCACCAGATCCAGCGCCTCATCGATCGCAGCGACACCTGCAAGATCGTGCTGCGCCGCTGCCAGTGCCACATGCCGCGCTGCGACCGCCTCGCAGGTTGCCGCGGCATCGAGCAGGTAGCACTCAAGCACCTCGCGAAACGCCGCGAACCCCGTCAGCCCGTCCTCGATCAGCAGCTCAAGGCCATGCGACTGGGTATACATGCCACTGGGGAAGGCCGAGTCGCCCAATTGCAGCGCCAGCGCCAGGCGTAGCGGGTCAGACATCGCCGCTGCCTCGACGACCGAGACGCTCGCGCCAGGCGCTGCGCAGCGCTGCCTGGGCCACCGCGCCCCGGGGGAGGTATGCCGTCGCCGGCGCACACACCACCACAAATCGCTCGTCGTGGCGCAGCAGCACCGCACCGACCTGCAGCGCCTCGGCTACCAGGCAATCATCGAGACGGTGCGCGGCAAAATCGCGGTTCAGGTGAGTCTGCGGGTCGATCCAGCCGGCCAGATCCGCGATCTGCCCGCCGACCACCAGCCCATGGCGCACGGCGGTCGGGTCGATCAGGGTGCCGTCGGCA
>CAIQIY010000412.1 GCA_903871975.1 uncultured Chloroflexota bacterium
CACTCGTCGGCCGGCGACGCGGCGGCGCATCCAGCGACGTCGCGGTCGCGAGGCGTCGTTCTCGGCCTTCGGTTCGGCGGCGAAGCCGACACTGGTTGCCGGTCGGCCCGGTTCACCGCCACCCCGCATGTTCTGCCACCGGAGGGGCAGGTCGCTGGTATCATCCGGTTGCGTGCTCGTCACGTAGCACGGAGCACGGAGCATCGGGGCGACGAAGCGATGCATCGGAGGGATACATGACCATGGGATTGATCTCGTCAATCATGCGTCGCATCTCCGACCCGCTGATTGGCCCGGGAGCCACTGCTGGCGAGCTGGCCCTGGGCTGGGCGGCGGCGATCGCCGCCGGGTTGGCGCAATGTGCCTGGATCATCATCGCCAGCCCGTCCTGGTCTGCCGTGCAGATGATCATCGCCGCAGTGCTCGCCATCGATATCGGGGGTGGTGTGGTCGTGAATGCGACATCCTCGGCGCGCCACTGGTGGCATCGGCCGGGGCAGGGCCTGCCACAGCATATGATGTTCTTCGCCGCACACATCCACCCGTTCATCATCGCATGGCTGTGGCCGTCGTTTGGGTGGATCGGCGCGGCGGCAACCTATCTGACGATGCTGGCGATGGCGATCGCAGTCGTGACGAGCCCGGCGCGGCTGGCACGACCGCTCGCATTCGGCCTGGGGGCGGTCGGGATCGTGATGGGCACGACGGTGTTGCGCATGCCGGTCGGATTGGAATGGCTCGCCGCATGCTATTTCATGAAGCTCGTGATGGCACACGCGGTTCGCGACTGAGCCAGTCGCCGGGGTGCATGCAACACGCGCGTCGATGTCGACGAATCGACCGCCCGAGGCGCATGCGCTCGGTCAGCCGGCATGGAGGGACCGATCTGCAGATCATGTGCGCGCACGGTTGGCCCATCATGGATGAGGCGCTCGTGGGCACCGTGCGAATCCTGGTTGCATGGAGTGCAGCCATTGGCGGTCACCAGCCCGCAGCGTGGTTCCATGCTGTTGGCACCACCCCAAGTGCGCGCCCGTGCATCGGGCGATGCACCGCGAGTTCACGGGATGGTGGTATGATGGTTCGGCAGGGTGCAGTATGGGGTGTGTATGTCTGAAGCGCTGCGGTTGGTCGGGATCGGGGGCAGCATGCGGATGGCGTCGCGCAGCCGCACAGCGCTGGCGCGGGCAGCAGAACACGCCGCAGCACTCGGTTGTATCACCGATGTCTTCGACGTACGCCAGCTCGACCTGCCAGTCTATCGCCCCGACTGGGTCCTTGCGCAGTACCCGACGGAGCTCGTCACGATGCTCGACGCCGTACGCGCCGCCGACATCGTACTCTTCAGCGCACCCACCTATCACGGAACAGTGAGTGGTGCGGTAAAAAACGCCATCGACGCGCTCGACTTCCTCGTCGACGACGACCCGCCGTACCTGACCGGCCGCGTAGTCGGGCTGATCGGCGTCGGCGGCGGGGCCGCGCACGTCCTCGATGCCCTGGCGCATGCGGCACGCGCGTTCGATGCCATCGTCGTGCCGACGCACGTCGGCATCCCGGGCGACGCGATCGACGAGGCTGGTCGCATCGCCGAGCCCACCGACCAGCGCCTACGGCAGATGATCGTCGCGGCGATCGCACTGGCACGCCGCATGCGCCATCCGGATCGTCCATCGTCGCACAGTGAGGTGCCGTGATGCATGGTGTCACCGACTGGAATCGCCGCGCAGAGGCGCGCGAGGTCGCCCCGTTCGAGACCTGGCCGGCTGGTCTGCCGCCGGCAGGATATCTGAGCCGCGCCGCACTCGGCGATGCGGCGGCGTACTACCGCGAGGCCGGCTTTCTCGTGCTGCAGGATGCCCTCGGCGCCGACGAGGTCGACGCACTCAATCGCGAGGCTGCGGCCATCTGCCGGGGCGCTCGTGGCGCGGTACGCGGCATCGAGTCGTCGGGGGCCGAACTCGACGATGACGCGGTGATGCGGCAGTACCTGTGCATCCACTTCCCGCACAAGGTGTCGCCCGCCATGACGGCAGCCCTGGCACATCCGGCGATCGTCGAGGTACTCACGCAGGTGATCGGGCCAAACGTGAAGTGCATGCAATCGATGCTGTTCATCAAGGCATCGGGCAAACCGGGCCAGGCGTGGCACCAGGATGAATATTTCATCCCGACGCGCGATCGCTCGCTGACCGGCGCCTGGATCGCGCTCGATGACGCGACCGTCGAGAACGGCTGCCTGTGGGTGATTCCCGGCTCGCACCGACGCGGCCTGATCTGGCCGCAGCGGACACACGGTGACCGTCGGTTTGATTGCACCGGCGAGGCGATGCAGTTCCCGTATCGCAACGATGACGCCGTGCCGGTAGAAGTACGGCGGGGCAGCATCGTCTTCTTCAACGGCTATCTGTTGCATCGCTCGCTGCCCAACTACGCTTCGGGCGGGTTCCGCCGCTCACTCGTCAATCACTACATGAGTGCCGAGTCGTTGCTGCCATGGACGGGCTTCTTGCCCGGGCAGGCGATCGGTGCCGCCGACTATCGCGACATCGTCATGGTGGCCGGTGACGACCCGTACGCCTGGAAGGGCATCGAGCAGCGTGCAACACCGCATGTGCGCCCGAGCGGCGAGGGTGGCTGTGGCAATGCCGAACGGAACACCGATGGGACGCCGGCGACCGCAGCGATGAGTGGGATGGCGGGGCCGACTCACGTCGATGACGATGATCATGATCACTGAGGCATGCGCATGACCGAGACCGTCACGGCGCAATCGATGCGCTTTCGCGACCGAGTGATCGTAGTAACTGGCGCGGCCGGGGCGATTGGCCGGGCAGCGGCACGGCGCTTCGCCGCCGAAGGCGCGCGGGTCGCCTTGCTCGACCGGTCAGCGGAAGGGCTTGCCAGTGCGGCACGTGCACTACGCACCGCCGGTGCGTCGATGCTGCAGGTCGTCGTTGAGGTCGCCGATGAGTCGAGCGTCGCAGCAGCAGTGGCGACGGTCGAGGCGGCGTTCGGCCGAATCGATGTGATGTTCAACAATGCCGGCATCGGGGGGATGGATGTCCCGGTCGTGGCGATGGATGTGGCCGACTGGGATCGGATGATTGCGGTCAACCTGCGTGGTGTGATGCTGTCATGCAAATACGGCGTACCAGCACTCCTGCGCAGCGGCGGTGGCGCGATCGTGAACATGGGCTCCTCGACTGGCCGCCACGACACGCTGCCCGGCAGCTCGGCATACATGGCCAGCAAGGCG
>CAIQIY010000413.1 GCA_903871975.1 uncultured Chloroflexota bacterium
CCACCCCCGAGTTGTTTCGCGGCGCCATCTGGTGCCTCAGCACCCCGGTCGCGGCACGGCCCGCGTCGGTCGATCTGGTCGAACGCCTGGTCGGGCATGTCGGTGCGCGGGTCTATCACATCGACGCCGCCGAGCACGACGCCTACGTCGCCGGCATCTCACACCTGCCGTTCCTGCTGGCGACGGTGCTCGCCGACATCACCAGCCGCAGTGCCGGCTGGCGCGAGATGTCGACGCTGGCAGCCAGCGGCTATCGCGACATGACGCGCCTGGCGAGCGGCGATGCCGAGATGCATCGCGACATCTGCGTCACCAATCGCGAGCCGCTGGTGCACTGGATCAATCGCACCATCGAGCGGCTGCTCGATGTTCGCGAACAGCTCGAGCGCGACGATGCCGCGGCGCTGCTGAACCTGTTCGCCGATGCGCGCACGGCCCGCGAGGCCTGGCTCGCCGCCCGGCCCGGGGTGCGCCCCGGCGAAGCCGAGTTCGAGGCCTCGTTCACGGTCGAACCCCCCAGCCTGTTCGGCCGTCTCGGCCGGCCACCGCGGCAGCGCCGACCATGAGGGGCAGCATGCGCACACCTGGCCCGTGGCACGCGCTCATCGCCGATCTGCTGGCCCACCCGGCGGTCGGCGAGACGGCAGACCACATGCATCACGGTATCCCGAAGGCCGATCACCTGCTGCGCTCGGTGCGCTACGCGTGGCACATCGCCGGCTGGCTGCGCGCCGATCGCGTGGTGTGTGTGCGCGCGGCGCTGGTGCACGACATCGACTCGCGCCTGGGCACGTTGCGCACCCACGGGGCGATCGCGGCACGCTGGGCCGCGGCACGCGGCGAGAGCCCGGCAGTGTGCCACGCGATCACCAGCCACATGTATCCGCTCGGCCCGGCGCCCCGCACCCGCGAGGCGTGGGTGCTGGTGCTGGCCGACAAGGCGGCGACGCTGGGCGATGCCCGACAGTTCGTCGCTGGTCTGTTCGATGGCACCAGCCTGGCCACGCGCCGCCGGCTGCGCGCCAGCGATCCGTGGCTGGCCACGCGGCCGGCGCGCTGGCACCTGAGGCTGCGTCGCCGCACCCGCTGATCGGCGGCGATCGCCATGCGGTGCGACGCCCACGCATCCATGCCGCAGACGCAGAATCCCATGCCGCACGCACGGCCGCACGCGGGATGAGACTCAATCTTGCGCGGACCGTTGCCGGTCGAAATAGGTACGCCCATCCGGCAGCGCGGGCGCGCGTGTCCACGACCTGCGACTGCGGTTTGAGCCGCAGCCGGACGAACTGCCGGGGACGAGCGCGATCCCTGACGACGTCGTGAGCGTGCGAACTGTGGCAGCTGATCACGGGCTCGATGCTCGCGGACGACCAGGGTTGGCCGTATCCGGCACAAGCATGTCACATCGTGCGAACGAGCGATACCGGACGGCGTTGCACCCGCGATGTGCGCCATGGCATCACGAGTGCATCCAGCGCAGTGTGCACCGCTCCTGATCGGCTCAATGCGGTGCGCGGACACTGGCAGATTGCGCATGGCGTAC
>CAIQIY010000414.1 GCA_903871975.1 uncultured Chloroflexota bacterium
CCATCGCCGACTACCAGCAGCTGAGGCGGCGCGGCACCGCTGCGCTCCAGCAACCCGGCGAGGATCGACGCCTTCGAAAACCCCGCAGCATCGCCGTCGGGTGCCCAGATCCCCAGCTCGAAGCTGCCGGCCAGACCCAGCGCCGCCGCCTCGGCGCATACCGCGGCACGGTCGGTCCCGCTCACCAGCGCCAGCGACACGCCAGCATCGCGCAACCAGGCGACGAACGCCGCCGCACCCGGAACCATCAGCGTGGCAGGTGCGCGTGTGCCGGCGCGTACCTGCGCCAGGCGTTCATCGATGGTGCGCTGCAGTGCTGCCAGGTAGCGCGCCTTCCATACCATGGCGTCCGGCGACGCGACACCGAGCTGGCCGAGTCGCTCGACCAGCCAGGCCATCTGCTCGAGCGTCGGCCGACCGGTGGTGCGCTCGATCATCGCCGTCACCGCCGCCGCACGCCGCGGGTCGGCATCGCCGGCAGCATCGAGCGCCCCGAGCAGCAGGTGGGCCATCGCCTGTTGCCAGCCGGCACGCACCAGCGACAACGTTCCGTCAAAATCGAGCGCTGCGAGCCGCGGACGCTGCAGCGCCACACGGCGTACTTCGACCGCCAGCGTCGTGCGCATCACGCAGCGTCCCAGCGTGCGAGGATCTCGGCCGCAGTGGCAGTACCCGTCGTGCCGAGCTTGCGGATGGTCACCGCTGCGGCCAGATTGCCCAGCTGCGCCGCCTCGAGCGGGTGGGCGCCGCTCGCCAGCGCTGCGCCGATCGCCGCCATCGCGCTGTCGCCGGCACCCACGATGTCGACCGGCTGATGCACCGGCGGTGCCGGCACGTGGCGCGCCGCACCATCGGTGGCGACCATCATGCCGTTGGCGCCCAGCGTCAGGAACGCGACCCGGCCGCTGTGCCGGGATACTTCGAGTGCTGCGTGGCGTGCACGCTCGATCGGGTCGTCGCCGATGGCTTCGGGGGCGAAGGCCGCACTGGCTTCCGCGAGGTTCGGCTTGAGGATGAGGCCGCGAAACAAGTGAATGTTGGCCCGTGAATCCACCAGCACCGGCAGGCGTGGCGAGCGCGCCGCCAGCCGGGTCAGCGCCTCGCGGACCGCCTCGGTGATCACGCCGGCGCCCGGCTCGGGCACCTGGTCGGCGACATAGATGACGTCGGCCGACATCATCATGCGCTTCAGACGTGTGATCAGCTGCTCGCCGATGCTGGCCGGCAAGGGGGCACGGCTGCGAATGTCGAAGCGCTCGAGTTCGCGCGGGACATCACCGGCGACGCCGCGAATGATTGGCTTGAGGTACGTCGGCGTGCGACGCTCGGGTACGGTGATCAGACCCTCGAGGCTGGCGCCCAGCCGCGTCAATCCTTGCCGCAGCTCGTAGCCGTCGCCGTCGTCGCCGACGACACCGATCAGGTGTACCGACAACCCCAGCGCGCGCAGGTTGGCGGTGATCGTGCCGGCTGCCCCTGGCATCGCCTGTACCGCCGTCACCTGGTGCGCCACCAGGCTGGTCTCGAGCGAACGCTCGGCCAGTGCCTCGTCAACTTCGAGATACCGGTCGAGGAAGATGTCACCGATCACGACGGCACGCAGTCGGCTGCAGCGATCGAGCAGAGTAGCCAGTCGCTCACGTTCCATCGCGCAACCCCATGCTCAACTGACGATAGAGTGTCGGCAGGGTGGCACGATGATCACCGCAGACATAGTAGCTCTCGCCGCCATCGCGCACGGTACGCACCAGAATCGTCTTGAATGGTCGATAGTAGTAGGCTGGGTCATCTTTTGCGGCTTCGTGCTGGCGTTCGTCGGGCAGCCGCACCAGATCGAACACCCCGGTGGTGAAGTGCGCGATCCGCCGGCCATCCTGCGCTGCAACGTTGCGCGCCATCGCGAGCGCCTTGAGATACACCTCGGGGCCCATCACCGCGCTGCCGACGTTGAGCAGCACACCACCCTCGAGCTGCTCGACCGCATGGGCGAACACCAGAAAATCGGTGTAGGATGCGGCGCCATAGGCCGCGCCGTCGGCATCGGGGTGCTGGTGAATGATGTCCTGACCGATGCTGAGATGCACCGTGATCGGCACGCCGTGGCGGTAGCCCGCCGCAAGCAGGCTGAGATCGAGCCACGGCGGTGCGCTGTGCTGCAACGCCCGGCCAACAGCTTCGCCGATGCCGAGCCCTTCGTCGGCGGCGGCACGGATCAGCGCGTTGAGCTGGCCCGTCTCGTGCCACAGGCCAAACTGACCGTCGACGATGTAGCGCGCGACGCTCTCGGTGGTGGCACCAATCGTCGCGAGCTCGTAGTCGTGGATCATGCCGGCGCCGTTGAGGGCGACATGGCTGACGAACCCATGCTCGACGAGGGCGACCAGCACACGCGACAGGCCCAGCTTGATCGGGTGGGCGCCCATCATCAGGATGACCGGCCGGCCAGCTGCCCGCGCCGCGCGGATGCGCGTGGCCAGCACCGGCAGCGCCGGATCGTCACACCAGCGCGATGTGCCGTCGAGCGCGACGACCTCATCGGCAGTCATGTCATGGTGGCGCTCGGCGAGCGGTCGCAAGCGCAGCCGGGAACGGTCAAAGATCGGATACGGCACGACGGGCCTCGGTCGCTGGAATGATACCAGCGACAGTATACAACCGAACCCGCGTGATGTCGCACCGATCGGTCGCACTGGGGGTGTAGCAGCCGGGCATCGTGCTGTAGCCAACGCCGCCCGCACCTGCATGCGCGCTGCCGGCTTGCGTCACTGCGGGCGATACCGTACAATGACGCTTGAGCATGGGCGCTCGCCTCGCGCGTGCGATGCCGCCGCGGCCGTCATCGTGCCGGAGAGTTCGCCCGGAGTGTGTTCCGGCAGAGAGCGAGCCAGCCATGAGACACACCGCCGATCGCGTCGTCGAGGACGTTCTCCGCGAGCGTCACTCGGGCGCATTGCGCATCGCCGAGTCGGCCGCGGCACATTTTCGTGCCGTCGTCCAGCGGGGCGAACCATCATCACCCGAAGCATTTCGTCGTGAGTGTCTGCGCCTGGGCACAGCGTTGATCGCAGCCTGCCCGACCTGCGGCCCGCTGATCAATCTGGTCAACGCCATCCTGTGGAGCGCCGAAGCCGACGACAGTCCACGGGCGTTGCGGCAGGCGGTCGTCGACACCAGCGAGCAATTCGAGCGACAGATTCACCAGCACGCGCTCACGGCCGCCGAACGGGCGCTGTCGCTCATCAACGACGATGTCACCATCGTCACGGTCGCCGCGAGCAGCACCGTGCGCAACGCGTTGCGGCTGGCCCAGCGCGCCGGCCGGCGGTTCCGTGTGCTGGCCGCCGATTCTGCCGGCGGCGACATGCTGGGCGCGTTGCGTGCCGACGGCATCACCACCGCGCGTTTCGACTACACCGCCGACGAACGCCCATCCAGTGCGGTCAGTGTGCTCATCGGCGCCGACCTGATCAGTACTGACGGGCTGGTCAACATCGCCGGAACGGCGCAGGTGGTCGAGTGGGCACAACGCCTGGCGCTGCCCGCCTATGCCGTGAGCGCCGGCGAGAAGCTGACCCCGATGCACCCATCGCCCGGCCAGCCGCCGGCGGTGCCGACACGCCCGAGTGTCGACATTCTGTGCGATCTCATTCCGCTCACGGCGCTCAGCGGTGTCGTGACCGAACGCGGCACGCTGACGATGGTGGCAATCGAGGCCTGGCTGGCGACAGTCGCGCTGCATCCGATGCTGGGGGAGTGGTTCGGTTCGTATGGCGCCACGGTGGCGCCTGGCAGATAGGCGCGTGCGATGGCAGATGACACGCGACAGCCTGGTGAAGCCGCCGCATGGCGTGCGCCACTGCGCTCGGCGCTGCGGGCAGTCATGATCACGGCACTGACCGTCGGTGGCGCGCTGGCGATCTATCTGCTGATCGCCCAGATCGTCGCGCGCGGCTCGCTGTTCCTCGACGATCTACGCTTCGGCCGGCCACGCAGCGCACATGTCGTCGGCTTCGTCGGCCACCATGAAGAGCGTGGCATGCCGACACGCATCGTCGCGATGAATCTCGATCGCCGCATCGTCATCTGGGAATTGCCCGGCGGCGATCCGGCACGCGTCCGCTACATCGAAGGGCCATATCTGGTCGGCGCCGACGAGCATCTCACGCCCGTGCAGCTGCTGCTGGCCGATGTCGACGGTGACCGGGCGCTCGACCTGCTGGTGGATATCCGGCGCGAGCGCATCGTGTATCTCAATCGTGATGGGGCATTTCGCATGGCGACCGCCGAAGACTACGTGCGCATCCAGGACTATGTGCCATGACGACACCACGTGATGAATCCGCTCGGGAAGATGCCCGTCCAGCCGTCGATGTCGATCGTGGCGATGAGGGGGCAGGAGAAGCGTTCGCCGACATCGATAAGCACGAGCGTGGTGTGCTGACCCGCGAATTGGTCGCACGCCTGGCGGATCCACCGCCCCCGCCGCTGCCTGCACTCAGTGCGACCACACAACGCCTGATCGAGCGCGATGATCCGCCGCCACGTCGCTACGCCGATGATGAGCTGCGCCTCGAGTTGCTGCTCGCCGATACGTTTGATCCAGTCGACCGTCGCCGGCGGCTGGCTCGGGCGACGCGGCCGAACGCCCGGCTGTCGTGGGACGGCGATCATCCGCTGACGTTGCTGGCGACAGTGACCATCGCCATCCTGGTGATCTGGCTGGCGTGGGGCCCGGCCGGCGATGTGATCGTCAGCCGCTATGCGCCTTCCGACCAAGTGGCGGCGGCGGTGATTACTGCGACGCCGATCGTCATTCCGCCGGGCGAGCATAGCGTCGTCGGCGCACCGACGCTCAATGCGGCCCAGATCGATGAGATTCTGGCGTCGTACGGCTCGCCAGCCACGGGCACCGGGACGGTCTGGATCGAGCGCGGTCGGGTCTATGGGATCGATCCGGCGTTTGCGTTGGCGTTCTTCATCCACGAGTCGGCCGCCGGGACACACCCCGATTGGGCTGGCATCAAGCCGGATGGTTCGACAACGCATAACATCGGCAACATCGTATGCGCTGGATATGCGACGTGCTACGGTCGCTTCCGTGATTATGGCGATTGGTCGGAAGGGATCAACGACTGGTATCGCCTGATTTCGGTGGAGTATATCGGCGGGCGCGGGGCGACGACGATCGAGCAGATCATTCCGATCTACGCGCCGGCGTTCGAGAACGATGTACCGCGCTACATCGAAGCGGTGCTGCAGCTGGTGTACACCTGGCGCGCACGCTATGCGCCGTGATCGCACGTGTGCCACGCTGCCCGCATGGATCGTGCGAGCGGCGTGGCGACCATCGGCACATTGGTCGCGTCAACGCGTCGTTCACCCGCTGGGCACCCGGCACCAGCCACGAATCAGCGCCAGCCGCGGCTGTCGACCCATTGATTGCCGAGCAGGCCGAGTTGCACAGCGAACGGCGTTCCGGCGTGTTCGGCGTGATATTCAAAGCGATTGCGCTCGAAGTACTGCACGGTGTACCACTGCCCGGTCTCCGGGCGGTACTCCTGGAACTCTTCGCTGATCGGATAGCCGAACACCGCCAGCCCGCCATGGTTCCGCCAATAGTCGCGAAATGCCCCACCGAGGCTATGGCCGGTCGCTGCGAAGAACTCGCGCCCCGCCGGGGCTGCCGACAACGGCTGGAACGCCGGCTCGCCGCGCCGGGCGCTGCTGAGCTCGCTGCCGAGCAACCCGAGCAACACCTCGTAGTCGGTGCCGGCGTGCTCGGTGTGCAACTCGAACCGATTGCGCTCGAAATACTGTACCGTGCGGGTCACGCCGTCGGCCTGCAGTTGCGGGAATGCCTCGCTGATCGGGTAGCCGAAGATCGTGAGCCCGCCGGCACGCTGCCAGTAGGCCAGGAATGCACCACACAGATTGTGGCCGGTCTCGGCGAAGAACTGGCACTCGGCCTGGGGAGTGACCGGATCGAACCACGATGTGAACTGCACGCGGTGGGGCCTGTCGGCTGCGATGGCCAGCGTCAGGCGGTCGCCGGTGAGCACGATGTCGATCGGCACCCATGCAGCATCGTCGCGGCGCTCCGCCGCGCTCACCGTGCGATATGCCGGCATCAGCCGGCGCAGATCGAGCGTCACGCTGCCCGGCTGGGTGGCCAGCAGCAGCATGGCACCGCGGCGTCGCAACGCCAGCTGGCCGGGCGCATCGAGGCGAAGTTCGACAGGGCCGTCGGTACGGCTGCCGCCGGCATAGAAGGCATCGCTGGTCTCGTAGCGATAGGTCGGCCCATCACCCACCACGACCTGGCCACCCGGTGCGGCGGCGGTGGCAGCGAGGTAGGCGCCGAACGCACCCATGATGCGATGGATCGGCTTGGCGCTGCTGTCGGTGCGCAGCCCGCCGTAGCGATCCTGCACCGGATCGCCGACCGGTGGCAAGTCGGTGAGCATCCACTTCAGGTAGCCGGCGAACCCCTCGCTGTAGGCGCGCAACAGCATCGCACCTTCCAGCACGCCCGAGGTCTGTTCGTCGGCATTGGCATTCGAGATGCCCACCTCCTCGAACAGCACCGGCCGGGTCGGGAACAGGCGGCGCAACGTGGCGCCATGGGTCAGCGTGCCGGCGATGCCGGCCGGGGTGGCGCGCGGAAACGAATGGTACGAGATGATCTCGAGCAGCTCGCCGTTGACTGGCAAACTCGCCAGCAGCGTGTTGCTCCAGCCGACCGTGATCGGCCGTGCCGGATCGGCGGGACGGATCGCGCGCGTCTGGGCGGTGATCCAGGCGCGCAGCGTACCATCAAGCGCTTCGGCCAGTGGCCGCCAGCCGGCAGCCTCCGGCGACGACAGGTAGCCGATCGCCGAGCGGCCGGGCGCCGCCAGCACCCAGCGCTCGGCATCAGCGATCATCGCACGGAAGAATGCCAGGTTGTTGGCATAAGCGTAGACCCGGTCGTCGCTCCAGCTCGCCGGCAGCGGTCGGCCGGCGGCGCTGGCGCGGTACGCCGGCAGGTCGGCATATGCTACCCGCTCGCCATAGATCGCCACCAGATCGCTGCGTTGCAATGGTGCCGGCAGGTCGGCGGGATAGATGGCAGTCGCCAGCGTGAAGAATTGTGGTTCGTTGCGCAGATCGTACGCCAGGATGGCCGGATGGTCGCGATAGTGTGCTGCGATGCGTCGGCCGACCTCGGCCAGGGCCGTCAGATCGCGTTCGGCGTAGTCGGCGAACGTCACGAGCACGAACAATTCATGGTCGGCGGCCAACTGGACGACAGCATCGAGCTTGGTGAAGTCGTCGGCCAGGATTTCGTCCGGCAGCGGGTGCTGGACGAAGATCCGCACGGTGTTGGCGCCGCCCGCACGGGCGCGCGCCAGATCATCGGCGATGCGCGCACGATCGAACCCCTGCCACATGCGCCACGCCTGATCGAACGGCCCTTCGTAGTTGTAGCCCAGCACGAAGAACGGCCGGCCGTCGGGGCGCAGCAGGCCACCACCCGCCGGATTGACGCGCACGATGCCATCGGCGGCGCGCGTCGGCCAGACCAGCCCGAGGGTCAGCGCGACTGCCAGCAGCAGCAGCGCGCCGATGAGGTGACGTCGTCGCATGATGCCCCCTGTCGCCCGCGCGCACGATGATGCGGGCATTCAGCCGCCGAGATCGCCGGCGTACCACAGGGCAGCCGTCGCCGCGACCAGTGGCGCCGTCTCGGCGCGCAGCGTCCGTGGCCCGAGCGACGTGCTGCGTGCGCCGGCGCGGCCTGCCAGTAGGCGCTCCTGGTCGCTCAGGCCGCCCTCGGGGCCACTGATGATGGCGAGCGACCGCCATCCAGGCGGCGCCTGATCCAGCAGCGCGCGCAGCGGTGGCGCCGAACCTTCGAACAACACCAGGCGCAACTCGGCGTCGAGCGTGGCGACGGCCTGGCCGAATGTGCACGGCTCGGCCAGCTCGGGCAGCACCGTGCGACGCGATTGTTCGGCAGCTTCGCGCATCACCCGCAACCAGCGCAGGCGTTTTGCCGGCCCGACGGCAGCATCGCCGAAGCTGCGCTCGCAGGCGGTCGGCACGATCCGCCGTACGCCCAGCTCGGTGGCCTTCTGCAGCAGCCACTCGAAGCGCTCGGCGCGAATCAGCGGTGCCAGCAGCGTCACGCTCAGCGCCGCCTCGACCGCGGGCGTCTGCCGACGCTCGACGACCCCGGCCAGGCGGCGGCGCTCGACCACTTCGAGGCGCACGACCGCCTCGGTGCCCGACCCATCGAGCGCCACGATGCGCGCACCCGGCGTCAGCCGCAGCACCGTGCCAACCTGATGCGCCAGCTCGCCGTCGTCGCAGGCGAACTGCTCGTCGACGAGTGCCGTCGGTGTCACAAAGAAGCGCAGCGTATTGCTCGCGGCATCGCGCGTGCGCCGCGAGGTGCCCGATTCAGCCACGAGACTGGTAGAGCGCCACCAGTGCCGCGCCGATCGACTGCGAGAGATCGCCGAGCGTCGCCGGGACGATGGTGATGATCCGCTGATGCGCCGGCCACAGGTAGGGATAGGCCGTGTCGTGCACGATGCGCAGGTAGCGCTCGCGAAACTCGGCCGTCGTGGCTTCGGGGTCCATCAATCCGCCGCCGATCACAACATAGCGCGGATCGAGCGCCATCGACAGGTTGGCGACATGATAGCCGAGTGCACGCGCCTGGAAATCGAAGATCTCGCAGGCCAGTGGATCGCCGTGCTGTGCCAGCCCCCGCAGCGCAAAGGCGCGTTGCTTCATCGGCGCATCGCTGCGCGCCAGCGCGTGGTCGGGGTAGCGTGGCAACACCTGGCCAAGCAGGAACGGCAGCCCGGAGAGCGTCGTGTACACCTCGAAACACCCCCATGTCCGGCCACAGCCACACGGATGCGGCGGCATGCCGAGCAGGTGCAGCGGTGCCGGCATGTGTGCCGCCTCCATGCCGGCGAGCGTGTCGCCGTCGAGCGGCAGCCCGTCGCGACCGACGAAGGCACAACCGAGCCCCGAGCCGGGTGCCAGCAGCACCACACCCTCGTGGCCGGCGCCGCGCACCCGGTGCGCCTCGGCTACGCCACCCATGTTGCCATCGTTGCCGAAGGCCAGCGGCACCGGCCGGCCGGCGGCCTCGGCCAGCGTCGCACGGTATGCCTCGTACAAGTCGAAGCCGGCGAAGCTGATCGGCAGGTTCGGCGAGCGACCCAACACGCCGAAACGCTCGTATGGCCCCGGGATCGCCAGCCCAACGCCACCCACCTGCGCCCAGGACAGCTGGTTTTCGTCGAGAAACGCACTGATCGCCGCCGCCCAATTGCGCACCGTCGCCTCGGGGCCGTGCTCCGAGCCGGTCGGCCGTTGGATCAACCGCGTCGAGATGGTGCTGCCATCGTCCCACACCCCGCCGACCTTCGATGTCGTCGCCCCGCCATCGGTCCCGATGAACACCCGTCGCGTCGAACTCACGTGTCTGCTCCTTGCTGCTGCCCATCCTGGGCTGGCCGACGATGGACAAACGCGACCCAGTCGCCCTTCTGGTGTCGTTCGAGGCACACCAGCCCGGCAGTGACGAACGCGGCGGCGACCTCGGCTTCGCGTTCGAAGAAGATGCCCGAACTGATCACCACGCCGCCCGGCCGCAGCGCCGCCACCAGGTCGTCGCTGAGCGCCACCAGCACCCGTGCCAGAATGTTGGCGACGATCAGGTCGAATGCCGCACCGTCGGCCGGGGCGGCATGCACCGGCGCGACGGGCGCGTCCCAACCGAGCCAGTGGCCAAACGATGCACCGGAACCCAGGCTGCCGAGCGCCGCCCGAACCTGGCCGGCCACACCATTGAGCGTCGTATTCTGATTGGTCGCATCGACGGCGACCGGATCGGTGTCGAGGGCCAGCACGCGCGCCGCGCCGAGGCGGGCTGCCGCGATCGCCAGGATGCCCGAGCCACAGCCGAGATCGAGGACGTCGCCACCGTCCGGCGTGTAGCGCTCGAGCAGCTGGACACACAACTGGGTCGTCGGGTGCAGCCCGGTGCCGAACGCCATGCCAGGATCGAGCGACAGCACGATGTCGTCGGGCTCGGGCGTGTGGCTGAGCCACGACGGCACGATCACCGTGCGTACACCGATGCGCTGGATCGAGTAGTAGCGCCGCCAGGCTTCGGCCCAGTCGGATTCGGCCAGCGCACGCACCTGGAGCGCACCGATCGGGCGCATCATGCCGAGGAACCACAGACGCTGTTCGAGTTGCGCGCGCACATCTTCGGCGTGCTCGTCGATCGGCACGTAGGTGCGCACCGTCACTGGCCGCGCCGGATCGATGGTGTATTCCGGGCCGTCGAGCCCAGGAATGATCGGGTGCTCGATCGCGACACCCCCGTTGTAGCCGAACTGGGCCAGCAACTCGGTGACGGATTCCACGGCTTCGGCGTCGATGGCGACGCTGAGCTCGAGCCAGCCTGCCGTCAGGTTCATCGGCGCCTCCAGCGGGGCCCCTGTGGCGTGTCCTCGAGCACGACCCCCAGCGCGGCGAGGCGATCGCGGACGCTGTCGGCCAATGCGTATTGCCGGGCACCGCGCAGCTCGCCACGCAGCGTGATGAGCAGCTCGATGAACGGCGTGGCTTCCGGCGCGTCGCGGCGCTGGTCGCTCAGCGTCAGGCCGAGCACACCACACAGTCGGCGCAGCTCGTGCTGTGCCTGCAGCAACGGCGCGGCAGCGGTGCCGGCGTCGCGGGCCGTGTTCACCGCCCGAACCAGCTCGAAGATCGCCGCCAGCGCGCCCGCGGTGTTGAAATCATCATCCATCGCTGCGATGAACCCGGCTTCGGCGGCCTGGGTTGCCGCAGCCAGCCGTGCCACCACGTCGCCGTCGGTGGCCGCGCCGGTCGCCGGCGCCAGCGCGCTGCGCAACCGCTCGAGCTTGCGCGCCTGATCGGCCACGATCTCGGGGCCATAGGCCAGCGGGCTGCGGTAGGTGCTCGACAGCACCACCAATCGCAACACATCGGCCGGATATTCGGCGAGAAACTCGCGGATGGTCACGACGTTCCCCAACGACTTCGACATCTTCTCGATGCGATACGTGCCATCGTCGCCGCGCGTCCGGATCTGCAGCATGCCATTGTGGACCCAGTAGCGGGCGAACCGCTTGCCCGTCAGGCTCTCGCTCTGCGCAATCTCGTTTTCGTGATGCGGAAAGATCAGATCGCTGCCACCGCCGTGAATGTCGATCTGCTCGCCCAGCGCCGCCAGGCTCATCGCCGAGCACTCGATGTGCCAGCCCGGCCGCCCAGGCCCCCACGGGCTCGGCCAAGCCGGTTCGCCGGGCTTCACCGCCTTCCACAGCGCGAAGTCTGCCGGCGACTCCTTGCGCGCATCGGCATCGATGCGCACACCCGCCAGCATGTCGGCGATGCTGCGGCCCGACAGCCGGCCGTAGTCGTCATCGGCGGCGACGCGAAAATAGACATCACCGTCGGCGGCATAGGCATAGCCGCGGTCGATCAAGCCGGCGATGAACGCCAGGATCTGCGGAATCGTCTCGGTGACCCGTGGATACGCCGTGGCTGGTTGCACCTGCAGCGCTGCCAGATCTTCGTGGAATTCGGCCACATACGCCGAGGCGAGTTCGATGGGATCACGACCGAGCTGATGTGCCCGCGTGATGATCTTGTCGTCGACATCGGTGAAGTTCACGATGTGGCGAACGGCATGGCCACGAAACTCCAGGTAACGGCGAATGATGTCGAACACCAGTGCCGACATCGCGTGCCCGATGTGCGCCCGGTCGTAGACCGTCACGCCACACACGTACATGCCAACCACGCCCGGTACGATCGTCTCAAGTGGTTCTTTGCGCCGCGTCAGCGTGTTGTACAGCTGGATCGCCATGCTCTCGTGTTCTCGCTCTCAGATCCCGCCGCCATGAACGAACCCATCGCGTGGCTGGGTCGGCGCCTCGCCCTCGATCGCCGCC
>CAIQIY010000415.1 GCA_903871975.1 uncultured Chloroflexota bacterium
ATTGGCGCTGCCGGGCGAGCGTACGTCGGCGGCATTGCAGAGCCGCACGGTCGTGTTCTTGTGCCGCGCCAACAGCGCACGCTCGCAGATCGCCGAAGGCTGGTTGCGCAGCCTGAGCGGCGGTCGCATCACAGTGCGCAGTGCCGGAACCCAGCCCGCACAATTGCATCCGCTGGCCGAGCAGGTGATGGCCGAGGTCGGCATCGATATCGGTCACCACTACGCCAAACACGTCGATGCGCTGGCCAGCCTCGCAGCCGATGTCGTCGTCACCGTGTGCGACATCGCCCGCGAGGAGTGTGCCGTGTGGCGTCGGGCCAGCATGCAATTGCACTGGAGCATCCCCGACCCGGTGCCGCTGCCGGCGGGCGACGCCCGGCTGGCTGCGTTCCGTGCGGTACGCGACGCCCTGCGCATCAGGGTCGGTGGCCTGCTGGCGCTCGTATATTGACAGCCTTCGATGAATAGCGTAGGATGGCGACGAGGGAGGAGCACGTGATGGATGACACACGCATCGATCGTGGCACGCGCGCGGCGAGCATCGCAGGGACACACCTGAGCGACGACGTCGTGCGGCACCTGAGCGAGGATCTCGACCTGCTGGGGCATCCGATCCGCCTCCGGCTGCTCGCCATGCTGGTCCGGCATGGTGGGGCGATCTGTGTCTGTGATCTCGAGGCCGCCTTGCCCGTCAAGCAACCCACCGTCTCGCACCATCTCAGGCTGCTGCGCGAAGCCGGGCTGATCGACGGCGAGCGGCGTGGCGTATGGGCGTACTACTCCGTACGACACGACGCACTCGGCGCCATGCGCGCACGTGTCGATGCCGCGCTCACCGCGCTGACAGGCATCGCGTGCACCGATGTGGCGGTGCGCGCATGACCGTCGCAGCAGTGTTGGCGCCCGACCATCGAACGCCTGCCCGGCCCGCGTGAGCGGCCGGGCGAATCCAGCCAGCCATGCACACCGACGGCACACCGGTCGTCAATCGCCAATCGAATGGAGCAACGCACCCATGAATCAGCCCAGCGACGACGCACAAGCCATCAAGACCATCGTCCGTGAGCACTATCGCCAGGCGATCGAGATCGCCGGCAGCTGTTGCAGCCCGAGTGTCGGCGCGTGCTGCGCGCCCGGAAGCACCGAACTGCAGCTGTATGGTGCCGAGACGCTCGCCCAGTTGCCCGCCGGTGTCGTCAGCACATCCTTCGGTTGCGGCAACGCCCTGGCACTCGCCAGCCTCAACCCTGGCGAGGTCGTGCTCGACCTCGGCTCGGGCGCCGGCCTGGAAGTGCTGCTCGCGGCACAGCGTGTCGGCCCGACCGGCATGGTCTACGGGCTCGACATGACCGACGCGATGCTCGAGACGGCGCGGCGCAACGTCGCGCATGTCGGCGCCACCAACGTCGCGATCATCCAGGGCGACATCGAGGCGATTCCGTTACCCGATGGTGCGGTCGACACCGTGATCTCGAACTGCGTGATCAATCTGGCACCGGACAAAGGCCAAGTGCTCACCGATGCATACCGTGTCCTCAGGCCCGGTGGCCGGCTGGCCGTCTCGGACATCGTGGTTGACGGTGATCTGGCCGACCTGCCAGTCAGCGAGGCCGAACTGCGCATGGCGCTGAGCTGGTCGGGATGTTTCGCCGGCGCGCTCACGGTGCAGCGCTATCGTGAGCTGCTGGCGGCAGCTGGTTTTGTCGACATCACGCTGCAGATTACCCAGCGATACGCCAGCGAGTATCTGCGCGACCAGGCCTTGAGCGCGGCAGGTGCGCTGTCCGACGCGGC
>CAIQIY010000416.1 GCA_903871975.1 uncultured Chloroflexota bacterium
ACCTCGAAGGCCGGCTGCACATGCTGGATTACGACAAGAAGTTTCTGCTGGACTCGGCCGACAACCTGACCTTCGACGGGTCATCGATCCGTGGCTTCTCGGCGATCGCCGAGTCGGATCTGCGGCTCGCGATCGACTGGGCGGCATTCTACTGGTTGCCAGCCGATGTGTTCGGCCCGGGCAAGGTGCTGGTGTTCGGCGACGTGCTCGAGCGCGACGGCAGCCCCTACAGCGGTGACATGCGTGCCCAGCTCAAGGCATACACCCGGCGGCTCTACGAGCAGCATGGCTACACCGTCAACCTGGCCAACGAGATCGAGGGCTTCCTGTTCAAGGGGCGCTACGCCGAACAGGCCTACCGCGACACGGGTGCCTTCGAGTTCGTCAGCACCACCGGCTACTACCACTCGCTGCCGAGCGATCCGCTGCGGCAATTCATCGACACCGCCGCCGAGGTGCAGCGTGCGATGGGCTTCGCCAACGAGAAGGATCACCCCGAGGTCGCGCCGTCGCAGTTCGAGATGAACTACAGCTACTGCGAGGCCAACGTTGCGGCTGACCAGATCCTGCTGTACAAGCTGATCTGCCGCCAGGTTGCGAGCCGGCACGACATGACCGCCAGCTTCCTGCCGAAGCCGGTCACCGGCGTGAACGGCAACGGCATGCACACCAACATGTCGATCTCGCAGGGTGACACCAACCTGTTCCACAACGCCGCCGGCCAGGACGGGCTGTCCGACTTTGCGTGGTCGTTCGTCGATCGCATCCTCAACAGCGGCCTGGACCTGTGTCTGTTGCTGAACGCCAGCGTCAACGCGTACCGCCGGCTGGATCCGCACTACGAGGCGCCGAACCAGATCAAGGCATCGCCGATCGACCGCAGCTCGATGATCCGCATCCCGTATGCCAACCGGCGCACCGCGCGCATCGAGGTGCGCTCGATCGCGCCCGACGCCCACCCGCACATGGCGGTGTACGGCCTGGTGCGCACCGGCCTCGAGGGGCCGCTGCCGACGACCGACGTGCGCCAGAGCGAGACGACGCTGCCCGACAACATCTACGATGCGATCGCGATGTTCCGTGGCAGCGCGCTGGTCAGCGAACTGTTCGGCGACGACATCAAGGGCAAGCTGGCCGATCTGAAGGAGACGGTGGCGGATCGCTGCCCGCGCAAGCTGGGCACGCTGATCAAGCGCGCCGAGATCCAGTTCCACCACGAGGTGACCAACCAGTACCTCTGGAGCCGCTTCTGAGATTGTGCGACGCCGACGGCGGTGCGGGCGATGGTGCCGGCACCGCCGTGGTGTACCCGTGGCGAGGGGGGGTCATTCCACCGGATACCCTGCGCCACGCCACGCGATGATGCCACCGTCGACGTTCACCAGGTCGGCAAAGCCAGCCGCCGCCAGCTGATTGCAGGCTGTGGTGCTGCGGTTGCCGGAACGGCAGAAGCAGGCGATCGGCGTGTCGCGCGGCAGCTCATCGATGCGTCGCGCGAGTTCCTGCAACGGAATGAGCGTCGAACCGGCGATGTGGCCGTCCTGGGCATATTCCTCGGGCGTACGGACATCGAGGACCAGCAGCTGATCGCCCCGATCGAGCCGCTGCTTGAGTTCGCGCACGTCGATCGTGGCGAATCCACCACTCGCCGGCGCACCACATGCCGCCATCCCGACCACCAGCACCATCATCATCATCATCCAGCGCATACAACCCTCCTGGACTGTCTGTCGGCACCAATCCGCGCAGCGATCGGCCTGCGCCGTGATTCGCTGCACCAATGAGATGCCGCCGCCCGGCGCGGGGTTACAGGCCGCGAGCGGCTCGCCGACACACGATGCACCGGAGCGCGGTAACCATTGCGCGCCGACCAGCATCACATACACGGTGTCAGCATCTGAAACCACCGGAGGATCAGCACGATGCCCCTCTACGAGTACGTCTGCCGGCAATGTGGCGAGCGGTTCGAGAAGCTGGTCCGCACCAGCGATGCGCAGACCGTCGCCTGCCCACGCTGCGAGAGCGCCAGCGTCACGCGCGCCTTCTCGACCTTCGCCACCGGCAACACGACCGAGCGCGGCAGCACATCGCCGAATTGCGGACCAGTTGGCTGAGGGATTCCGCGCCGGCCGTGAGCCGGTTGACAGCCATCCAGCGATGAACACAGGAGCATGCCATGACCGCGACCCAGCACACCTACGGTCATCAGCGTCACACCTCGCTCGAGCCGGTCGCTGCCATCGAGGCGATCACCGGGCTGCTGCGCGAGCAGGGCTTCGGCGTTCTGACGACCATCGACGTACAGGCGACGCTCCGCGCGAAGCTCGGTGTCGAGCGCGGGCCGTACACCATCCTCGGCGCCTGCAACCCGCCGCTGGCGCATCAGGCGCTGGCGGCCGAACCCGAGCTCGGCCTATTGCTGCCCTGCAACGTCGTCGTGTATACCGACGACCAGGGGCAGACGATCGTTTCGGCGATCGATCCGCTCGCGCTCTTCGCGGTGGTCCGGCGCGATGATCTCGCACCGATCGCCGACGAGGTCGCCCGGCGGCTACAGCTGGCCCTCGCCGGCCTGCCCGCCTGACACGGCGCTGCCATCGGGCGCCGCGGCGTCGCGCAGCCGCGCGCCGATGTTGGACCCAGGTGTCGCTCTTGGCGTTCCAGCTTGGGTGCACGGTCGCGACGATCAAGCAACGCGGTCGC
>CAIQIY010000417.1 GCA_903871975.1 uncultured Chloroflexota bacterium
CCGCGAGAGCGGCTTTGGCCGCGAGGGCGGCCGCGAGGGTATGTGGGAATCGCTCGCGGTGACGTACGGCACGCCGGCAGCGCTGCTGCCCCCGGCCGTGCCTCCGACACTCCCCGGCGGCATCGATCGGACTGCCAAGCTGTTCATCGCGGGCCGGCAGGCACGCCCGGACTCGGGCTACAGCCTCGATGTGCGCGATCCGGCTGGCCGGGTGGTCGCCGAGGTCGCTGCGGGCAATCGCAAGGACGTGCGCAATGCGGTCGAGGCGGCGCGTGCCGCGGCCGAGGGATGGGCCGGAATGACGGCCCACGCGCGCGCACAGATTCTGTATTATCTGGCCGAAAACCTTGATGGCCGCGCGGCGGTACTGGCCGAGCGCTTGTGCGCCGGGGGCCACGATGGCGTCGGCGAGGTGCGGCTGGCAGTCGAACTGCTGTTCGCCGCGGCCGCATGGGCCGACAAATACGACGGCGCAGTGCACCATACCACGGCGCGCACGCTCACGTTGGCGTTGCCCGAGCCGCTCGGCGTGCTGGGGATCGTGTGTGGCGATGTGGCGCCGCTGGCATCCATGGTGGCGTTGCTGGCGCCGGCACTGGCGCTCGGCAATGCGATCGTGCTGGTGCCGTCGGCGCGCTGGCCGCTGGCCGCCATCGACTGGTATGCCTTGCTCGAGACGAGCGACGTGCCGGCGGGCGTGGTGAACATCGTCACCGGAGCCGTCGGGCCGTTGGCGCTGACGCTGGCACAGCACGGCGATGTCGATGGCCTGTGGTATGTCGGTGCCGCATCTGCTGCGCTCGAGCACGCGTCGAGTGGCAATCTCAAACGCACCTGGTGCCTCGCACCCGATGCACCGCTCGGCGCTGCGTTCATCGATCACGCATTGCGCGAAGCCAGTCAGTGGAAGAACGTCTGGGTGCCGTACGGCGCATGAACGACATACCGGCATGCGGCGCACGCGACCAGTGAGCCATGGGCGGCGCATGGCGCTCGCCCGGTGGAGGCAGCCATGAAACGAATCGTCGTCACCGGTGGCAGCGGCAAGGCGGGCGACGCCACGGTGCTGGATCTGCTCGATCACGGCTATGATGTGCTCAACATCGACATCCGCCCGCCCGCCATCGCCCGTTGTCGCTTTCAGCAGATCGATCTGACGCAGCTCGGCGAGACGATCGAGGCATTGCACGGCGCCGACGCCGTCGTGCACCTCGCGGCCAATCCCAACCCTGCCGGCTGGAGCGAAGAGCGCATGTTCCGCCACAACACCGGTACGACGTACAACATCTTCCGTGCCGCCACCATGCTCGCGCTCAAGCGCGTGGTCTGGGCATCGAGCGAGACGACACTCGGCTTGCCGTTCGAGCGCGTCGCCCCGGTGTACGCGCCCATCGACGAAGCTGCGCCGCTCTTCCCCGAGAGTAGCTACGCGCTCTCGAAGGTCGTCAGCGAGACGATGGCACAGCAGTTCAGCCGCTGGAGTGGCATCCCGTTCATCGGGCTCCGGTTCTCGAACATCATGCGCCCGGAGGCCTATGACCAGTTTCCTGGCTTCTGGGCCGATCCGCACCGGCGCAAGTGGAATCTGTGGGGATACGTGGACGTACGCGACGTCGCCCAGAGCTGTCGCCGCAGCCTCGAGGCCGACGTCCAGGGAGCGCATGCGTTCATCATCGCCGCGGCCGATACGGTGATGAACCGGCCGAGCGCGGCATTGATGGCCGACGTATTCCCCGATGTGCCGCTGCTGCCGCTCGCGCATCCCTACGCGACGCTGCTTGGAATCGGTGGCGCGCAGCGCCACCTGGGCTATGTGCCGCGCCATTCGTGGCGCGATCATCTTGAGGAGCATTGATATGCTGCGACACTTGGTGATGTTCCGCAAGCACGCCACGACCGACGACGCGACCATCGACGCGATCATGGCACGCCTCGAGGCGCTCGTCGGCCAGATTCCCGGGCTGGTGGCGCTCGAGTGCCACCGCAGCCTGCCCTCGCCGCGGCCAGTCGTCTGGACGTTCATCCTCGACAGCACGATTGAGGATGCTGCGGGCTTGCCGGCGTATCTGGCACACCCGGCACACGTTGCCGTCAACGAGTGGATGTCGCCGTATCTGGCCGATCGCGCCGTGATCGACTATGTCCTCGCGGAGCGGGGGGCCTGATGGCGGTGATGCAGACGACGCGGCGCGCAGACCGCGACGAGGTGATCGCCCGGCTGCGTGCGGCACTGCCGGCGCGGGCCGTGCTGACGCATCCCGACGAGGTGATGCTGTATGAATACGACGGTTCGGCGCTCGACATGGCACTGCCCGATCTGGTGGTGGTGCCGGGCGACACCGCCGAGACGGCCACCGCCGTGCGCATCGCAGCCGATGCTGGCTGGCCGATCGTGGCGCGCGGTGCCGGCACTGGTCTGTCGGGTGGCTCGGTAGCCTCCGAGGGTGGCTTGGTGATCTCGCTCGCCCGGCTCGACCGCATCCTCGAGATTGACCCGGCCGGACGCAGCGCGCGGGTGCAGCCGGGCGTGGTGAATGTTGAGCTCAGTGAACGGGCCGCACCGCATGGCCTGCACTTTGCCCCCGACCCCTCGAGCCAGAAATCGTCGACCATCGGCGGCAATGCCGCCGAGAATGCCGGCGGGCCGCACTGCCTCAAGTACGGCATCACAACCAATCACATCCTCGCCGCGACCGTGGTGCTCTCCGACGGCAGCATCGTCACGTTCGACCGCCAGGCACCCGATGCGCCCGAGTATGATCTGCTGGGCGTCGTCGTCGGCAGCGAAGGCACACTGGGCGTCATCACCGAACTCGTCGTCAGGCTGACGCCCAATCCCGAGCGCATCCAGACGTTCCTGGCGGTCTATGACTCGCTCGACGCCGCCGCCGACACGGTCTCGGCGATCATCGCCGCCGGGATCATTCCGGCGGCCCTCGAGATGCTCGAGGGCGACGGGATCCGCGTCGTGGAAGAGTCGGTGCATGCCGGCTACCCCACCGATGCCGAGGCCGTGCTGCTCATCGAGATCGATGGCCTGCACGAAGAGCTGGAGTCGCAGGCTGGCGAGATTGCCGCGCTGTGCGATCGCCACGGCGCACGGGCGCTACAGGTCGCCCGCGACGAAGAGCAACGTCGGCGACTGTGGGCCGGACGCAAAGGGGCGCTGGCAGCGTGCGGGCGGCTCAAGCCCCACTATCACATCCAGGACGGCGTGGTGCCACGTTCGCGGTTGAGCGAGGTGCTGCGGCTGACGCGCAGCGTGGCGGCGCGCCACGATCTGCTGATCGTCAACATCTTCCATGCCGGCGATGGCAATTTGCATCCGTTGCTGCTGTTCGATGTGCGCGAGCCGGGCGTGCGCGAACGCGCCATCGCTGCCAGCGAGGAGATCCTGCGGGCGTGTGTCGCGGTCGGCGGCACGCTCAGCGGTGAGCATGGCATCGGCCTGGAGAAGCGTGACTACATGTCGTGGATCTTCAGCGATGCCGACATCGCCACGATGCTGGCGGTACGCGCCGTCTTCGATCCGCGCGATGTGATGAACCCGTGCAAGCAATTGCCGACCGGCGCGTCGTGCGGCGAGATCCGGCACGCCGCCGGTGCGGCGCGTGCGGTGGCCGCCGGCGCATGGATTTGACCGATGTCGCCCACGGGCCAGCCGGGCACTGCGGAGGGGCCTCTCGATGGAACGGATCAGCCCAACCTCACCCGAGGAACTTGCACAAGCCTTGGCGCAGGCTAGCGCCAGTGCACGTCCGGTCGTGCCGTTTGGCGCCGGATGCCATCAGCACCTCGTCGCACCGCCGCCGCCAGACGCACTGCAGCTGAGTGTGACTGCTCTCGACCGCGTGCTCGACCATGTCCCGGCAGATCTGACGCTCACAGTGCAGGCGGGCGCCCGCCTGCAGGTGGTTCAGGCGATGCTGGCGAACCATGGCCAGTGGCTGCCATGGGAC
>CAIQIY010000418.1 GCA_903871975.1 uncultured Chloroflexota bacterium
TCCTGGTCAGCTACGACGTCGCTGGACCCGCGCGCGTCTACGTGGGCGCCGACGAGACCCTGGCGTATGCTGTGCAAACCACGGCCAACCAGGTCAACGTGATCGACAGCGGCGTGCGCTTCGTACCGCACGAGGACCACTACCACCTGGATCTGACCGACCCTGCGCTGCTCGACTTCACGCTGGATGGCACGACGCCGATCCATTTCGTGGCGCACGACGGTGTCATCGCCATCTTCAACGACGGCGACGGCACGGCCGCCATCTTCGACGAGAGCGCCGTGCGCGGCGACGGCCAGGTGATCACTGTCGACAGCGGCCGTCCACACCATGGTGTGGCGGTGCCCATGGAGGATGTGGTGGTGATCTCGCTGCCCAACCCCGATGATCCCGAGGCAGCACTGCCGGCCGGCGTTGCGGTGCGCACGCTGGACGGTGCGGAGGTCGCCGCCTTCCCTGAATGCCCAGGCCTGCACGGCGAGGCCAGCATCGGCCATGACGCCATCGCCTTCGGCTGCACCGACGGCGTGCTGATCCTGGAACGCGGCGACGACACATGGACGACCCGCAAGATCGCCAATCCGGCCGACAACCCCGACAACGCACGCGTCGGCACGCTCTATTACAACGAGGCGTCAGGGCTGTTGGTGGGCAACTGGAGCCGCCAGGGGTTCACGCAGTTCGACCTGGAGGCGGGCGTCATGACCCCAGTCATCCTGCCTGTTCCCATGTGGGCGTTCACCTGGAGCGAGTATGATCCGCATCAGGTGTTGGCGCTGACCATCGACGGCAGCCTGCACACCATCGACTACGCGACGGGTGAGATTCTGGCCAGTGTCCCTGTGGTCGATGCCTTCGCGTTGCCACAACAAGGCGAAGAGGGGGTGCTGCGCCCAGCGTTGATCGCCTCCGGTGACATGGCCTACATCAGCAGCCCGAACACCGGCGAGGTGGTCGGGGTCCATACGCCGCACATGGAGGTAGACCGCCGGCTAGCCGTGGAAGGCGCGCCCTTCTCCCTGGCCGCGTTCGGCGCCATGGTCGACCCCCAGGCCGGCGAGCACATGCACGGCGAAGCTGAGGCGCAGGCCGACGATCACGGCCATGTGCACGGCGAGTTCGACCCGCATACGTGGATGTCGCCGCTCAACGCCATCGTGATGGTCGAGAATATCCGCGATGCGCTGGTCGCCGCCGACCCCGCCAACGCCGATCTCTACGCCGCCAACGCCGCCGCCTATGTCGCAGAGCTGCAACAGCTCGACGCCGAGATGCGCGCCCAGATCGACACGATTCCGGTCGAGCACCGCAAGCTGGTGACGACGCACGAACTCTTCGGCTATTTCGCCCGTGACTACGGCTTCGAGCTGCTCGGTTCGGCGTTGGGTTCGGTGACGACCGAAGCCGCCGACCCAAGCGCCGGCCAGATTGCGACGCTGGTCGAGGAGATTCGCACCGCCGTCGTGCCGGCCATCTTCGTGGAAGATGTAGGCAATCCGGCGCTGATGGAGCGCATCGCGCAGGAGGCAGGCGTCACGGTGGCGCCACCGCTCTACACCCACGGGCTTGGGCCGGCCGGTTCCGGCGCCGAGGATTACCTGGGCATGATGCGCACCAACATGCAGATCATTGTCGAGGCGTTGCAGTAGTGGCCAGCCAGCCTGGCGGCCGCCTCCTGTCTGAGCGGTTGCCAGGAAGCGATGGGGCTTCCTGGCAACCGCTCAACCGACCAACCCTGTGAGCACAGCGATGCCGTCCTTCTCGTTCTCCTATGCAGGCAGACATGAAGCCACGCCGATTGCCGGTGAGCCGTCGCTGTCGGTGCGCGAGCTTTACGTCGGCTATGATCAGCGCGATGTGCTGGCTGGCGTCACGCTGCGCGTGCCGGTCGGCGCGCGCGTGGCGTTGATCGGCGCCAACGGTGCGGGCAAGTCGACGCTCTTTCGCACCGTTGCCGGGCTGCTGCCGATCCGCCGCGGCGAGGTGCGCATCTATGGGCGGCCGGTCGGCGCGTGCCATCACCGCGTCGCCTATCTGCCGCAACGCAGCGAGATCGACTGGCGCTTTCCCATCACTGTGCGCCGGCTGGTGGTCAGCGGTCGCTACGTTCACCTGGGCTGGTTCCGGCGCCTCAGCGCCAACGATTGGCGCAGCGTCGACGCTGTGTTGGCGCGGTTGAAGATCGCCGATCTGGCCGAGCGACAGATCGGACAGCTTTCCGGCGGCCAGCAGCAGCGCGTCTTGCTTGCGCGGGCGCTGGTGCAGGGGGCGGACCTGTTGCTGCTCGACGAGCCGCTCAACGCCGTCGATGTCGAGACGCGCGGCGTTGTTGGCGCCGTGCTGGCGGCGGAGAAACGCGCCGGGCGGACGGTCATTGTCGCCACACACGATCTGGATCGCCTAGAGAGCGACTATGACCTGGTCATCCGGCTGGAGGATGGCCTGGCGCAGCACAGCGGCGGCGTCACGACGCATGATCTGGCGCCGCTTGCGGCGGCACTGGAGGGAGGGCCGCTTGCTTGAACCGCTGATTGCACCCTTTCGCTACAGCTTCATGCAGACCGGGCTACTTGCCGTCATCTTGATCGGCGTGCCCGCCGCCGTGATTGGAACTTACGTCGTGTTGCGGCGGATGGCCTTTATTGGTGACGCGCTGGCACACACAGTGCTGCCCGGCCTGGTCGTCGCCTATCTTGTCGGCTGGAGTCTCTCCGGCGGTGCCATCGTGGCCGGCGTGATCACGGCAGTGCTCATCAGCTGGCTGGCGCGGCGCCAGGAGATCCGCGAGGACACCGCCATTGGCATCGTCTTCACCGGCATGTTTGCCCTCGGCATTCTGCTGATCAGCACGGTGCGCTCTTACCGCGACTTCACGCATATGCTCTTCGGCAACCTCTTGGGCGTCACCGTCGACGACCTGTGGCTGATGGCAGTGATTACAACGATGGTGCTGGCGGCGCTGCTGCTCTTTCACAAGGAGCTTGAACTCTCGTCGGCGGACCCGATCTACGCTCGCGTCATCGGCATTCCGGTCGACCGGCTGACTCTTCTGCTGCTGATACTGCTGGCGTTCTGCGTCGTGACCGGCATTCAGGCGGTCGGCGTCGTTTTGACGAGCGCACTACTGGTGACGCCGGCAGCGGCAGCGGCGTTGCTCACTCATCGCCTGGTGCACATGATGGCGCTGGCGACGATCTTTGTCGTCGTGGCAGGCGTCGTTGGTCTCTACGCCAGCTTCTATTTCAATGTATCGTCGGGTGCAGCCATCGTGCTGACTTGCACGCTGATCTTTGCTCTGGCATGGTTGGTTCAACATGTGCGAACGACAAGTTTGATCAATCGGAAGGGATAGCCTGGTATGTCAATCTGGCACAGAGGGAACAAACAGCAAAAACCGACACGGTTGCCCGTCACCGTGCTCTCCGGCTTTCTGGGCGCGGGCAAGACGACGTTGCTCAACCACGTGCTCAACAACCGGCAGGGGCTGCGTGTCGCCGTGATCGTCAA